>CAYWIQ010000083.1:0-8384 GCA_964458405.1 uncultured Chromatiaceae bacterium | reverse complement strand
CGAAATCCCGGGAGGGCTCGATCCAGCCGAACATCGGTCCGACCGCGATGCCCGCCGCGACCAGCAGAATGATGACCGGCAGGCGTAAGCGCCACGCCAGCCACTGGGCGGCGATACCCAGCGCGACGATCAATCCCAGGTTGATGACGAGATGCTGGTTCATAGAAAACAGTTGTATTTACACGAATTGTAGCGCGCAAGCATTGATAATTATCAAAATGGCGAATGCATTTTCATTGACAATTTTCAATGTCGGCTCACAGGAAAATATCTAGCCTGTTTTCCAGGTGTCATATGAATGAGCAAGCGGAGACTCACCCAGCATTGGTTAAATGTGGAGAGTCAGATGAACAGCTCGAGGAACCCGAAAGGAGATGGAAAACAGATATGTTGAGAGCGCCATTGCTCCGAGCGCGAGTTGCATGAGAATTGGGCCATGTCCATAGTCAGACTACATCGCCTCAGTAAATTGCAGCGCTATAACTTATATGCAGCCGACGGAGAGATCGGTTCGTTGGAGGACGTATATTTCGACGATTCAACATGGACGGTGCGTTATTGCGTGGTAAAGACCGGGGGCTGGTTCAATCAAAAGAGCCTGCTTATTTCCACCGTGGCGGTCGGCGGTATCGATGAGGTTAAGGGGGAGATCGCTGTTGAATTGTCCCGTGACCAGATCAAAGGTAGTCCTCCACTGGATAGCGAAAAACCCATCTCACGTCAATACGAAGCCGATTATTTTCGATATTACGGTTGGCCGCCGTATTGGGAAAGCTTCCCCATTTCTCCGTCCGTGACCAACCCGGAACACGCAACCCCTCCTGGGACCGAACCACGGCGGCGTGAAGACAGTCGTCTGCGCAGTTCACTCGAGGTGGTGGGCTATCACATTTTGGCGGAGGATGGTGAGATCGGTCATGTGGCGGATTTTATCATTGACGAAAACACTTCTAAGCTCTGTTATCTGGAGATCGATACGCGCAACTGGTGGCCGGGCAAGCATATACTGCTAAATCCCGCCTGGATCACCCGAATCAACTGGTCCGACGGAAATGTCAAAGTGGACTTGCGTAGGGACGATATCCGCACCGCTCCCGAGTATGCTCCAAATTCGGTCATTGGCCGCGACTATGAAATAAAGCTGTTCGAGCATTATGCCCGGCGTAAATATTGGGAATAGGGCGCGACGGTGTTGGTCGGTATACGGAAAGCATTATGGAGGTGAATCATGGAAACCATGAAACGTGAAGAACTTAAGAGCATGATAGACCACAATGAGGCCTATTACCTGATCAATGTGCTCGCCCCCGAGCAATTCAATAAGGCGCATATTCCCGGTTCGTACAACATTCCGGTGGCGGGTAAGCATTTTATCCAAAATGTGGAACAGCGAATCCATGATAAGGATGCGAAGGTTATCGTTTACTGCGCCAGTTTCGATTGCAACGCCTCCCCGAATGCCGCTAAGCAATTGGATGACGCGGGGTTTAGTAACGTTGTTGATTTTGCGGGCGGCGTTCAAGACTGGGTGGAAGCGGGGTACCCTTTGCAAAGCGGAGGCGAACGCGTCTGAAGTTTATGCATGCCCGCGTTTATGGTGGTCACATCCATCGTTCACCGAAGGTTGTGCGGTGAGGCGACGCGGGTAAGTATCTGGTTAGTAAAAGCGGGGCTTCACCATGAATGTGCGCGATTTGATGCGGCATTGGGAGCAACAGACCGGCGCCGGGAGTATCGTCAGAGAATTCTCCGTCCAGCTGACCCTGTACGATATGGCGCGTGTCTTGGCGCTTGCCGATATGTATCCTGCTAAGAACAAGGAGCAGATCATTGCGGAATTGCTTGGCGCTGCGCTCGATGAACTCCAGGAGGCCTTCCCGTACACCCAAGGGAACCGGATCATAGCAAACGATGAATATGATGACCCCATCTATGAGGATGTGGGCCCGACGCCGGTCTTTGTCCGCAAGACCGATGAATATCTGCGTCAACTTGAATCGGAACTGAAGAGTTCACCGGACGCAGCTTCGGAACGGGTTCGCGGGCATTCGCCGTCTCACGTCGACGGCGGGAACCAATAAGCCCACATGTAGTAGGCACCCCAGATCACCAGCCCCACCGTCACCAGCTTGAGCCAATAGGGCACATAGCCGTGACGTTCCAGCAGGTCGGCGTCATTATACCGGAATACGATGTTGGCCTTTTTCGCCTTATCGTCCGAGCGGTAATGGGTTTTGCTGGACAGTTCCTGGCGTGCTTCACCGGTCGGCAGTGTCCGTTCTTCATCATTGGGCGGAGTCATTGTGAAGGAGCTCCTACGATTTGCGCTGACGCGACTTTGGCGGCGGTAGGTTTGTGTAAGTAAGCGCCGGCGACGACCGGGTCGCCGATATGGCCGTTTGCGGCGGCCTGGGAAAGACTACCCCAGATCCGGCGCCGCGCCACGTTCATTCTATCCTTTTTAAGGCCGACGTTGCGCATCTCTGTTACATGGGCTTTGACACGTAGTGACTGGACGAAATGCACGATATCCCATACCTGGTCCGGCTTGAATGTGTTTGCGAAGGGCGGCATCGGCGTACCGCCCACGCCGGTCATGATGGTCTTGAAAATATGGGTGCCGTCGTGGCCGAGTTTCACGCCACCGGGCGCGCCGGCCGGCAGGGTGTAGTTAGCGGGTTTAACCGTGTGGCCCCAGGTGTCAGTGAGGCTGCCGGCCAGCGGGCCGTCGCCCTTGCCGTCTTTACCGTGACAAGTAGAGCAAATCGTATTGAAATGTTTCTGCCCGCGCGCGATGGACGCGGCGGTCACCGATGGTTCCGGCGGGATGTCGATGGGCGGATTGACCGGTTCCTTCTGCCAGCGGTCGGAGAAGGTTTTGATGTACTGGATCACCGCCATACGTTTTTCGCTGGAGATCTTATACCAGGGCGGCATGGGCGTACCCCATAGGCCGTGGGTGATGGTGATGAACAGGTCCTGATCCGAGGGCAGGGAATTGGCGCCGCCGCTGGTGGAACGGAATTTAAAGATACCGGAGGTGAAATCCCTCGGTTTGATCTTGAAGAACCGCGCCGCTGGTCCCTTGCCGTTACCCTTGGCGCCGTGGCAGCCGATGCAGCGCCGCTCGTACACGTGTTTGCCCTCTGGTATCAGTGCCTTTTTGTCGCGCTCGCTCAACTGCAGGGCGGCACCACTGATCAGGCGGGTGGGTGTGAAGGTCTCGCGCCAATCGCCTATGTTGGTACCCAGTTTTTGCAGATAGGCCACCAGTGCCTTGCCGTCATCATTTAATTGCGGGGCTTTATCGCCGTTCGCCGGTTTAAACAGCCAGGGAAAGCGCGGCATGATGGAGTCGGGCACGATCTGGCGTGGATTCCAATGATGGGCGGCGTGCCAACCGTCGGAATATTTACGACCGACGCGGAACAGATCCGGACCGATGCGTCGTGTGCTGAGCAGATGCGGTTGATCGTAAACATACTCGCCGGCCTGGGAGAGCGGACCCCAGCGCGAAGTTTCGCCGGTCACCGGCCGGATATATTGTGAATGGCAATACCAGCAACCCTCGCGGATATAGACCTGCCGCCCGCGTCGTTGCAGGGGTGTATAGTCCGTGGCCTTGATGGTCAGACCGGTTTCCGCATCCGTGACATCGGGGGTGTTGGTTTGCGGCATCAGAGAGGGCCACACGCCCTGGATAAGCACGGCGAGGGTGAAATAGGAGATGCCCGCCACCAGCACCACGCCCGAGGGCGTTGCCAGGATACGGCGCTCCTCGCCGGCCGGGCGGGTCTGCAAAGCCTCGCCGTAAGGCGTTTCCTTAAACGGCGCCCCATGCCGCGCGGTCTGGACGAAATTGATCACCATCAACATGAAACCGATGTCCATGGTGGCCCCTGCCAGGGTGCGCGCCACCCACCACGGCTTCATCTCCACGACGGTGTCGACGAAGTTGGCGCCGTATTCGAGCATACTGCCCTGGATGAAGCCCTGCGCCGCCAGTCCCAGCAGCATCACGCTGGCGCCGGCGATGGTGAGCCACAGGTGCCAGCTCGCCATTCGCGCGCTCCACAGTTGCCGGCCGGTGAGACGCGGCCATACGAAGTACATGGACCCCACTACCGCGACCACGAAGGTGCCGAATACCGTGAAATGGGAGTGGGAGATGACGAAGTCGCTGAAGTGGGTGAGTTCCTGGACGCGGCGCAGTGCCTCCGTCGATCCCTGGAAACAACCCACCAAATAGAAGAACACCGCCAGCAGCAGGAATTTGGCGCCGTAGCTGTCGGCATCGGTACCGTGGACGATGGCGCCCCAGCGCCCCAGGGCGGTGCCGAAATGATTGGTCACCACCGCCCACACCGGGATAATCAGCAACATGCTGGTGACGATGGAAATGGTCTGATTGTGATAGGGAATGGGGCTGAACAGGTAGTGATGGGTGCCCAGAAACGGATAGAGCAGGGCGATGGTCCAGAAACCGAATTTAGACAGGGCATGGCTGAACAGCGGGTTCTTGCACGCCAGCGGGATGAAATAGTACATCAATGCCAGACCGGCGGGCGTGATCCACAGGCCTACCACGTAATGGATATAGAGGCCATGCAGTGCGGCGTTGCTGATGCCGGACATGTGCACGTAGGGCAGCACCACGTTGCCCAGGATGAGATTCAATAGCGTCCACACCAGCCCGGCGACGGCGTACCACAGCGAGACGTAAAACCCGCCTTCCTTGCGTTTGAAGAGGGTGACCAAAACCTGGCTGCCGATGACGAGCAGCACCAGGAAGCGCAGGATGTTCCACGGCCATTGGAATTCGTCGGCCTCGAAGCCCAGGTTGTAGCCGAACAGGAATGACAGGGTGCCGGTAATGATGAAGATCTGCCAGCCCCACAACGCCCAGCGGCTGAAGGCCATGCCCGCCATGGGCCGGCCGGCGAGGCGTGGCACCAGATAATAGAGCAGGCCAAGGAAGGGCGTGCTGAAGGCGCCGAATATCACACCGTTGACATGCACCGGTCGCAGCCGGCCGAAGGTGAACCATGGCTCGGTGCCGAGGAATCCGGGATTATGAAACTTGATGGAGACCAGCAAGCCCACTAGGGGGAATACCGTCAACCAGGCCAAAGACCAGTACAACCAGGTTCTGACCAACCGGATATTTACCAGCTGAGGCGATGACTCGATGGTGCCCTCCATTTCCTTGATCCTTTCCAATTAATTCGGTACCGATGATGGGGAGGTGGCGATACCGGGCGCAGATTGATGAAACGGGTGCCAGGATGATCGGTGAATGACTTGATTCTGCGACCTTGTTTGGCATTGCATCTGGAAGTGCCGCATCATAAATTGAGCGATAAAGTCGGGCATTGATAATTATCAATGCCCATTTGCCGTAGCGTGCGGGGTGTGGTCACGGGAAGGAAGCGGTGGGGCATAGGGATGGCATTTCCGGCAAAATAAGCGTATCCGGCGTCACAGTTGTGCATTGAGTTGCTTGTACAGTATCGAGGATCGTTGCACGGGACGACGTTAGGTAGTGAGAGGAACACATGGTGGCAATTGCACGGCATCATTATGTGAAAGGGCAAACCGCCACGGCGGGAATGGACATCGGAATAATCGAAAACGAACAGGAATTGGGCATCATGCAGCGGCGGCTTGATGTCCTGAAAGGAAGCGGTCACGGCGGATGACGAACCAGGAACCGGAACCGGCGATGGAATCCACGGCAGTCTTTACCGCGCGGGCCCTCACCAAGATCTATCATATGGGCGAGGTCCAGGTTCAGGCGCTGCGCGGCGTGGATCTGGATCTGTTTAGCGGCGAGTTCGTGGTGTTGCTGGGGCCCTCGGGCAGCGGCAAGTCCACCTTGCTCAATATTCTCGGCGGTCTGGATACGCCCACCAGCGGCAGCGTGCAATACGGCGATCACGATCTCAGCGTCTACGACGACACGGCGTTGACCCGCTATCGCCGCGAACACGTGGGCTTCGTCTTTCAGTTTTACAATCTCATTCCCAGCCTCACCGCCCGCGAGAACGTCGCCTTGGTCACCGAGATCGCGGCCGATCCCATGACACCGGAAGAGGCCTTGGGTTTGGTGGGGCTGGGCGAACGTCTGGACCATTTCCCGACCCAAATGTCCGGCGGCGAACAGCAGCGCGTTGCCATCGCCCGCGCCGTGGCCAAGCGGCCGCAGGTGTTGCTGTGCGACGAACCCACCGGCGCCCTGGACGCTCAGACCGGGATATTGGTATTGGACGTGTTAGCGCGGGTCAACCGCGAATTGGGTACCACCACCGCGGTCATCACCCACAACGCGGTGATCGCCGCCATGGCCGACCGGGTGGTGTACATCCGCGACGGCCGGGTGGATCGCGTGGAGCGTAACAGCGAAAAGAAATCCGCGTCGGAGTTGAGTTGGTGATGCGTGCCCTTGACCGAAAAATGTGGCGCGACCTATGGCAGATGAAGGGCCAGGCCCTGGCCATCGCCATGGTGGTGATGTGCGGTGTCGGTACCTACATCATGTTTCTCACCACCTTGCACGCCTTGATCACCTCACAACAGAGTTATTACCGCGAATACCGTTTCGCCGATGTGTTCGTCTCCTTGAAGCGCGCACCGGAGGCGCTGCGCCAGCGCATGCAGGATATCCCCGGCGTCGATCAGGTGGAGACGCGGGTGGTGTCGCTGGTGCGCATCGACATGCCGCATTTCAACGAACCGGTGTCGGCGCTGATGGTGTCCCTGCCCAACGACGGCCATCAGGAGCTTAATGCGTTATATCTGCGCCGCGGCCGCCTGCCCACTCCCTATAGTGCCAAGGAAGTGGTGGTGAGCGATCCCTTTGCCGTGGCCCATCATCTTAAACTGGGCGACCGCTTCGCCGCCATCCTCAACGGTCGTCGTCAGCAGCTGACCCTGGTGGGCACGGCGCTATCGCCGGAGTTCGTGCAGCAATTGCGCCCCGGTTCGGTGTTTCCCGATTACAAGCGCTACTGCGTGATGTGGATGGGGCGCCGCGCCCTGGGGCAGGCCTATGACCTGGAGGGCGCGTTCAACGATGCGGCGTTGAGCCTGCGTCCCGGTGCCGATGAGCAAAACGTCATCGATCACCTGGACCAATTACTGAAACCCTACGGCGGGCTCGGCGCCTATGGGCGCAAAGATCAGCGCTCCCATCGTTTTTTATCCGAGGAGTTCGAACAACTCGGCACCCTGGCCAGCCTGTTTCCGGCGTTGTTCATGGGCATTGCCGCCTTCCTGCTCAATGTGGTGATCGGTCGCCTGGTGGCCATGCAACGCGAACAGATCGCCACCCTCAAGGCCTTCGGCTACGGCAATTTCGCGGTGCTGGGCCATTACCTCAAGTTTGTGTCGGTGATCATCGCTTTCGGTATCGTTACCGGCATCGCCCTCGGCGTGTGGTTGGGCAAGGAGCTCTCCGCTATATACACCGAGTTCTATCGTTTTCCCTATCTGAAGTTCAGCCTGCAACCCATCACGGTGATCGAGGCCGCCGCCGCCAGCCTGCTGGCGGCGGGTCTGGGGACGGTGTTCGCGGTATGGCGCGCCGCCAAATTGAAGCCGGCCCAGGCCATGCGGCCGGAACCGCCGCCCCGATATCACGAAACGCTTGTGGAGCGGCTGGGCCTCAAGCGTTGGCTGTCGCAGCCGGCCCGCATGATCCTGCGCCACATGCAGCGCCATGCACTCAAATCCCTGTTCACCATGGTGGGCATTGCACTGGCCTGCGGCATCATCCTCACCGGCCTGTTCCAGCGCGACACCGTGGGCTACATGGTGCACGTGCAATACGGCATGTCGCAGCGCCAGGACCTGTCCGTCACCTTCACCGATCCCACTTCATACCGTGCACGCTACGATTTGAAGAGCCTGCCCGGCGTGGAGCACGTCGAGGTGTTCCGCGAGGTGCCGGTGCGCCTGCGCCACGGCCACCGCAGTTATCGCACCGCCATCCGCGGCACCGAACCGGGCGGTGACATCCAGCGCCTGCTGGACACTGACCTGCACCCCGTGACCTTGCCGCGGGACGGTATCCTGCTCACCGATTACCTGGCCAAGCTGCTTGACGTGCATCCCGGCGATCGCTTGACGGTGGAGGTGTTGGAAGGCGACCGCCCGGTGCGGGAGACCACCGTGGTGGGCGTGGTGAAGGAATACATGGGCGTTTCCGGCTACATGGACATCAAGGCGCTCAACCGCCTGATGCGCGAGGGTTCCGCCATCTCCGGCGCCTATCTCAGCGTCGACAGCGCCCATCTGGATGAATTGTTCACGGCGCTCAAGAATATGCCGCGGGTAGCGGGCGTCGCCCAGCGCGTACAGGAGATCCGCAACTTCAACAAGGTCAT
>CAYWIQ010000082.1:0-8392 GCA_964458405.1 uncultured Chromatiaceae bacterium | reverse complement strand
GATCTACCGGGAAGACCCCGCGGCGATCACCGTCGACCTGTTGCATGATGCGCCCGTCCACAATCCCCGCGCCGCCGCCTATCTGCTTGCCGCCCTTGTCGAGGCCTTTCCCGTCGGAACGACATTCCTGGCTGTGGTCGATCCCGGAGTGGGGGATGTGGCGCGGCTTCCCGCCGTTATGTCCTGTGACGGGCGTTGGTTCGTTGGCCCGCACAACGGTTTGTTTAACATGGTAGCGTTGTTCGGTAGAGCGGTGCGCTGGTGGGACATCGACTGGCGACCGCCGCGACTGTCGGCCTCGTTTCATGGCCGTGACCTGTTCGCGCCGGTCGCGGTGCGGGTGGCGCGCGGCGAAGCGCCGCCGGGCAGTGAACAGCCGGTGGCGGAGCGGGTGGATTCCAGCTGGCCGCAGGATCTGGCGGAGGTCGTCTACATCGATCATTTCGGCAACGCCATGACCGGGCTGCGTGCCGCCGAGGTGGATATTGTGTGCAGCCTGCAACACAACGGTGTTCAAATCAGCCATGCCCGTACCTTTTCCGCGGTCGCACCCGGTCAGGCTTTCTGGTACGAAAACGCCAATGGTTTGGTGGAGATCGCCGTCAATCAAGGACGCGCTGATCGGGCATTGGGCATGACGATAGGCGACGAGATTCACATGGTATGAAACAGAGGCCTGATAGAATCCTGGAAATTGCAATAACGCGGTCGATCAATGTGTCGCGGAGCCGTGCTATTCAGTGCGGGCCAGGCGCGCTGTGCGTTTCCCTACAGCAAGGGCATAGTCATTTATGACGGATATCATCAGCCGTTGGATCAAGAAATATTTTTCCGATCCCCAGGGCATCATCCTTGGCCTGTTATTGCTGTTGGGTTTCGTGGTGGTCATCTTTTTTGGCGATATGTTGGCGCCGGTGTTGGCCAGCATCGTCATAGCCTATCTCCTGGAAGGGGCGATTCGTCCGTTGGAGCGACGTGGCGTTCATCGCATGGCGTTGGTGTTGGCGGTTTTCCTCGCCTTCCTGGCCTTGTTGCTGCTGTTCTTCTTCGGCTTGATTCCCCATGTCACGGCCCAGGCCGCGCAACTGGTACACGACATGCCCAACATGATCGACAAAGGTCAAAAGATGCTGTCGCGCCTGCCGGAACGCTATCCGCGCTTTATCAGTGAGGATCAGGTGCAACAGATCATGAATGCCCTGGAGACCAGCGCCGCGGCCTTGGGTAAGAAGGCCTTGTCCATGTCCTTTACCACCATCATGAGCATCGTCACCATACTCCTGTATCTGGTGCTGGTGCCGGTCCTGGTGCTTTTTATGCTCAAGGACAAGAAGACCATTCTCAACTGGGTCTCATCGTTTCTACCGCCGGAACGCGCCCTCGCGGAGCGGGTGTGGCAGGAGATGGATCACGAGATAGGCAACTACGTGCGGGGCAAATTCGCCGAGATCATCGTGGTCGGCGTGGTCACCTACATCGTGTTTGCCATGATGCATTTGAAATACGCCATGTTGTTGTCGGTGCTGGTGGGGTTGTCGGTCATTGTGCCCTACGTCGGGGCGGTGGTGGTGACCTTGCCGGTGTTGTTTGTGGCCTTCTCCCAGTGGGGGTGGACGTCCGACTTCGCTTATGTGATGGCCGCCTACACCGTGGTTCAAGTCCTGGACGGTTACATACTGGTGCCGTGGTTGTTTTCCGAGGCCGTCAACCTCCATCCCATCGCCATTATCGTCGCGATCCTGATGTTCGGAGGTATTTGGGGTTTCTGGGGGGTGTTCTTCGCCATTCCGCTCGCCACCCTGGTCAAGGTGCTTATCGCCACCTGGCCGCGGTCGCGGCTTGCGGAGGAATGAATCAGTGAGGGTGTTCCGCCGTGATTATTGAGTTACTTTCCATGTGGCTGGTCACCGCCTTCGGTATCTGGTTGGTGACCCGTTTGCTGTCCGGGGTGCGCGTTACGTCGACTCGCGGCCTGTGGCAGGCGGCATTGGTGTTGGGGCTGGTCAACGCCATCATCAAACCGATCTTGTGGTTTCTGACCCTGCCGCTGACGGTGTTGACCTTCGGTTTGTTCGCCCTGGTGGTCAACGCCTTAATGATCCAACTCACCGCTTGGCTGGTGGCGGATTTCAAGGTCAGGGGATTCGGTTCGGCCCTGCTGGCGGCATTGATCATGTCTATCTTAAGCCTGGTGGAATTCATGGTCTTGCAATGGGTGACCTTAGGCTACATCCAATGGCACATGAACCAGCCGGCGCCCAGCGGTTTTTATATGTGAAGAATGAGCATTTCGTCGCCCGTAATCTAACGATTGTCGCCAACGGGTGGAACGATGCCAGGCGGGCACCGGCTCCAGGGACATTGCATATTGTCCCTGATAACATGAACGCACGTCATGTCCAATAACCTCATTAAACTCAGGCGTAAGGCCGATGCTTTGTTGGGCAAGAATCGCCTAGCCGAGGCCAAGACCGTCATCCGCGAAATCTGCAGGGCCACGCCGCACGATGCCGATGCCTGGGTGAATCTCGGGGTGGTGGAAGGTCGGCTCGGAGAATTTCGGCAGGCCGAGACCGCGTTCCGTCGGGCGCTGGAAATCAATCCGCATCTCTCCCAAGCCTATTTCAATCTCGGCAGATTGTTGGAACAGCGGGGCAGATTGCGCGAGGCGGAGGCCTGCTGGCGGCTCTACGTAGGGATCATGCCGGCCGATCCGGAAGGAAAGTATCAGCTGGCCAATGTCCTGAAAGATATCGAGCGTTTCGACGATGCCCTGCCGTTCTATCGTGAAGTCTTGCGTTCAAATCCCAATGCGGTCGAGGTTTTGCTCGATTACGGCGAGACCTTAATGTACACGGGCCGTTTCGAAGAAGCCGAAGCCGCCTACCGGCAAGCAATTGCGCTTGTTCCGGATAACGCCGCCGCCTATCTTAAATTGGCGCGGATTTATATGGTAACCCATCAATTTGAACGGTCTGCGCAGGCGTTGCAACGGGTGGCGGAGATAGATCCCGGCATGCAGGCGACGGTTTTGCAGCAGGCGGCAACCGCCGCGATTTGGCAAGGAAAGTTTACGGAGGCGTTGAACCATTTCGATGCGGCCTTGGCGTTGCAATCCGACAATATTGCATTGCGTTGGGAACGCTCCATGCATCTATTGAGGCTGGGCCGTTATCACGAAGGTTGGTGCGACTATGAGTTACGCAGCCGATACTGGAAATGGTCGGATGCGATGCGAGGCTATCAGTTTGATCGGCCGCGTTGGGACGGCGCACCCCTGGCGGGACGTACGATCCTCATCTATGCCGAGCAGGGATTCGGTGACAACATTCAGTTCAGCCGCTATTTGCCGATGGTCGCCGAACGCGGCGGCAAGGTGGTGTTCTATTGTCAAAAAGAACTGCTGAAGCTGTTTCGGCGCATCAAGGGAGTGGAACGGGTGGAGCCGCGTAGTGAGCGGGTAAAGGAGGAACGATTCGACCTGCATATTCCCATCATGAGCCTGCCCTTTGTCTTCGATACCCGCAGCGACAGCATACCGGCGCCCATCCCCTACCTGAGCGCCGATGAACATGCGGTTGCTCGCTGGCGGGCACGAATGGATACGCAGCAGTTCAAGGTCGGTTTGGTTTGGGCCGGACATGTTACGAATAGTGACAATTATTGGCGTTCTTTGTCGGTCCGTGATCTCGCGCCATTGGCGGGCGTGGACCGCGTCACGTTCTATTCTCTGCGAGTAGGCGGCGCTGTTAGTGAATTCGCGGAGCTCGCCGAACTGTTGGACATCACGGATCTCTCCGCCGAGCTGCATGATTTCGATGAAACCGCCGCAGTGGTGGCCAATCTCGATCTGGTGATTTCCGTGGATACCGCGGTGGCGCATCTTGCCGGCGCATTGGGGCGGCCGACATGGACACTGCTTCATTTCCCTTCCGAGTGGCGCTGGCTGACGGATCGTGAAGACAGTCCTTGGTATCCGACCATGCGTTTGTTTCGTTGTGCCCCGGGTGAGGGGTGGTCGGCGGTGATGCGGCGCGTCGCATCGCAATTGCGGGAAATGGCCGCGCCCGCAGGGGAGTAGCGCGGCTTAGTGATCCCCGACGGTTTTTGATAGTGTATGCCTGGTAATGACCAGGTATCTGATATGCATCGCCGTATTATGCTTCACGGCGTGTTCCGCTCCGGGCGACGCCGGTAGCGGCAAGACAGTGCTGCGCGTGTGGGCCCACTCCGGTCAGGCGGCGGAGCGACGGGTGTTGCAGTCCCAGCTTCAGGCATTTAATCGTACGCAACAGGCCATCGAAGCCAAACTCACCTTGCTGCCGGAAGGCAGCTACAACGGCCAAGTGCAGGCCTCGGCGTTGGCCGACGACTTGCCGTGCGTTCTGGAATTCGACGGACCCTACGTTTACAACTATGTGTGGCAGGGCAAGCTGATCCCCCTCGATGATTTCATCTCGCCGGCGCTGCGCCGCGATCTACTGCCCTCCATTTTGGCGCAGGGTCGTTATCACAATAAACTCTATACCGTGGCCACTTTCGATTCGGGACTGGGTTTGTTCGCGCGCAAGAGCATGTTGCGCAAGGCCGGGGTGCGCATCCCGCAAGGCCCGGCCACGGCGTGGTCGGTGGCGGAATTCGATGATGCCTTAAAAAGGCTGCGTGCCCTGGACGCCGACGGCCGGGTGTTGGATCTTAAATTGAATTACAGCGGCGAGTGGTTCACCTACGGCTTTTCGCCTATCTTGCAGTCGGCGGGCGCCGACCTCATCGATCGCGCGAGCTATCGATCCGCGGACGGGGTGCTCAACGGGGTGGCGGCGGTGGGGGCCATGACTCAGGTGCAGGATTGGATACGCAACGGTTACGTCGATCCCGACCTGGATGACGCCGCCTTCGTCCAGGGGCGGGTGGCCTTGTCCTGGGTAGGCCATTGGGAGTATCCCCGTTACCATCGGGCGTTCGGCACCGACTTGCTGGTATTGCCTCTACCCGATTTCGGTCACGGCACCCGCACCGGCCAGGGCTCGTGGAACTGGGGCATCACCACCAGTTGTAAACGGCCGCGCGCCGCGTGGCGGTTTCTGACATTCTTGCTGCAGCCTGAACAGATATTGGCCATGACCCGCGCCAACGGCGCGGTGCCGGCTACCCGCACCGCCATCGCCCGTTCTCCGCTGTACAAGCGCCATGGGCCGTTACATCTTTTCGCCCAACAACTACTGGACGGTTACAGCGTGCCGCGGCCGCAAACCCCCGCCTATCCCATTATCAGTTCGGCCTTCGCCCAGGCGTTTCGCGACATCCAGGACGGTGGCGACGTGCAGGCGGCCCTGAATCGCGCGGTAAGGATCATCGATCAAGATATACACGATAATCAGGGCTATCCTCCCGTTGCCATGCAAACCAAGGCGCGCGACCATGACTGAACGTAACGGCGCATCCGAGCAAAGCGTCGCCTGGTTGTTCATGACGCCCGCGCTTTTGGGGCTGGTGATCTTCGTCTTCACCCCCTTCGTGGTGGCCGTTGTGTTGTCGTTTACCAATGTACGCCTGGGTTCGCTGTTGCCGCTGCAATGGGTGGGCTGGCGCGAATACCTGCGCCTGTTGCATGACGCCGCGTTTTTGCGCGCCTTGCTCAACAACCTGCTGTTCGCCTTGGCGGTAGTGCCGTTGCAGACGCTGCTGGCCTTGGGCTTGGCGTTGTGGTTGAACCGGCCGTTGCGCGGGCGGGTGGTATTTCGCACCTTGTTCTTCATGCCGGTGGTGTTTCCGCTGTCGCTGATCGCCGTAGTGTGGGTCCTGATCTACAGCCCTGATGCCGGCGGCTTGATGAATCACGGCTTGCAGGTGTTGACCTTGGGGCACTGGCAGCCTAAAGATTTTCTCCACGATCCCCATTGGGCGCTGCCGGCGATCATGTTGACCTCTGTATGGCAGGGTGTGGGTCTGCAGATGGTAGTGATATTGGCCGCTTTGCAGGCCATCCCCGCCGAACTCTACGAGGCGGCGGCCGTGGACGGCGCCGGCGCCTGGCAACGCTTTTATCACGTGACCTTGCCGCAATTACGCAATGCCCTGGTATTCGTGGTGATCGTAACCACCATCCTGTCCTTCCGGGTGTTCGATCAGGTGCGGATCATGACCCAGGGCGGGCCAGAAGAGCACTCCGCCACGGTGGTGTTCGCGGCGGTGCGGGCGGCCTTCGATCGTTCCCAGGTGGCCAAGGGCATGGCCATGAGTGTGGTGTTTTTCGTGATCGTACTGGCCATTACCTTGGCGCAACGAAAACTGCTCAAGCAGACACGCGGGTGAGGCGCGTTATGACGAAGCACAACCGCATATGGACGGTCGTCAACTACCTGCTGCTGAGCGTGGCAGCGGTGCTGTTCATCGCCCCGGTGCTGTTCATGGTGGCGGGCAGCTTCAAGCCGGAGGCCAGGGTGTTGAGCGACATGGGTTCGCTGCATGCCCTGCTACCCGGCACCGCCGGTCTGCAAAACTATCGCGACGTGTTCGCCCGCATCCCCTTTGACCGTTATTTGTGGAACTCGGCGCTGATCAACGGCCTGATCGTCGGCCTGGGGCTGATTGTCAACGCCCTGGCCGGTTACGCCCTGGCGCGGTTGCGCTGGCGCGGCCGCGGGGTGATGCTGGCGTTGGTGCTGGCCTTGCTGGTCATTCCCTTCGAGGCCATCGCGGTGCCGCTGTTTTACCAATTGTCGTTTCTGGGTTGGCGCAACGATTATCTGGTGCAGGTGTTCCCCTTCGTCGCCAATCCCCTGGCGATCTACTTGTTCTATTCGTTCTTTCTCGGACTGCCGCGCGAGTTGGAGGAGGCGGCGCGGGTGGACGGCGCCGGTGTCCTGCGCACCTTCTTCGTCATCGTCATACCCAACGCCAAGCCGGTGTTCGCCACCGTGGCCATCGTCAGCTTCCTGTTGTACTGGGGCATGTATCTGTGGCCGTTGTTGATGACCGTCGACGACGCGGTGCGGCCGTTGCCTTTGGCCATTGCCAGCTTCTATACCCTGCCGCCGGTACAGTGGGGCGACATCCTGGCCTTCGGGGTGATGATGGTGGCACCGGTACTGATTATCTTTATCGCTTTCCAGCCGTGGTTCGTGCGCGGTGTTTCTACTACCGGATTGAAGGGGTAATCATGGCCGAAGTCACTTTTAGCCATCTCAACAAACGCTTTGCGGACGGCACCCAGGCGATCAGCGATCTATCATTAACCATCAACGACGGTGAGTTGCTAGTGTTGCTGGGGCCGTCGGGCTGCGGCAAGTCGACGTTGCTGCGCATGCTGGCCGGGCTGGAATCGCCCACCGGCGGCGAGATCCGCATTGACGATAAACTGGTAAATGATCTTAGCCCCCAACAGCGCAACATCGCCATGGTGTTTCAGAACTACGCCCTCTATCCGCATATGAGTGTGGCGAAGAACCTGGCCTTTCCCCTCAAGATGCAACGCCTGCCGCGCAGCGAGATCGAGCGGCGGGTGCGTGCGGTAGCGCAGCGCCTGAGTCTGGTCGAGTTGTTGGGCAAACAGCCCAAGGCCTTGTCCGGCGGTCAGCGTCAGCGGGTGGCCATGGGCCGCGCCCTGGTGCGCGAACCCAAGGTGTTTCTCATGGATGAACCGTTATCCAACCTCGATGCCGAGCTGCGCCTGCAAATCCGTCAGGACATTGCTCGTTTGCAGCGTGATACCGGTATTACCACCCTCTATGTGACCCACGATCAGGTGGAGGCCATGACGCTAGGTCAACGCATTGTCGTATTGAAGCAGGGTGAGTTGCAGCAGTTGGGCACCGCCCACGATTTGTATGCACGGCCGGCCAATACCTTTGTTGCCGGGTTCATCGGCAGCCCGGGGATGAATCTCTTTGCGGCGACGTTGCGTAGTGATGAGCAAGGGTGTGTGTTGATGATTGGCGATCGCTCGTTGGTGTTGCGCGGCGGCATTTATGCCGAAAGGGTATTGTCATCGTTGGCGGGAATGACCCTGCAGGCCGGTGTGCGGCCGGAGGCGTTGCGATTGATTGGTGCTGATGAGGAAGATATTTTCGCCTCTTCAGTCACGCTGTCAGGCGTAGAAAGGTTGGGTCATGAAGTAATCGTGCATTTTCCGGCAATCAATCGAACGGATGATTCGCAAGTAACGCATAGTGCAAGGTTGGCGTATCGGGATGGGTTGCAGGTTGGTGATGAGATTCGTTTGGGTTTTGCGGTTGAGGATTTGTATCTTTTCGATGCTTCCGGCAAGGCGGTGCCTCGAGCGGGATGATACGGTGTCGCCGTTGGCGACGGATTGTTATTGGGCGGCAATCCGCGCCGCATGCGGGTGACTTTCTTTTGCACGGCCAAAAGAAAGTCACCAAAGAAAAGG
>CAYWIQ010000081.1:0-8410 GCA_964458405.1 uncultured Chromatiaceae bacterium | reverse complement strand
ATACCGTGGTATTTGCTGCGCTACCATCACTCTTCCATAACGCGGCACCGTTAGACCCATCATAGGCTGAAAAATACAGTACCGATCCGACTACGGTCAGATAACCAGGACTAAAGATTTTACTGCTGCTGCTATCCAAGACGGCAGCGGTAGTGGTGCCGTCGCTGTCCCAGAGCTGATAAGCACCGGTGGTGATATCGAATACGCTGAAATACAATTTGGAATTGAAGGCAGTCAAATGAATCGGATTGGCCAAGCCCGCGGCGGTGAAATCCTTGATCGTCTTGGTGTTCGCATCCGTTCCATCGCTGGTCCACAGTTGATATCCGGTGGTGACATTGAACGTCACGAAGTACAAAGTCGAGCCGACCACCATCAGATTATAGGGATTGCTCAAACCCACTGCTGTAATCATTGAAGTGGTGGTGCCGTCAGTCTTCCATAATTGATTGACCCCGCTGGAATCGGCCCCGATGAAATAGAGGTAACCGCCCATGGAAGTAAGATAGCCTGGATTAGTGATGGCTGAGCCACTGTATTGTACCTCCGCGGTGTTAGCGGCGGTGCCGTCGCTCGCCCATAGCGCATACTTCCCGGGGGTATTGTGCGCCACAAAAAAGAGCACACCGTTCGCATAGAGCAAGTCATGGGGATTGGAGTTGACAGAGGGGTTGATATCCTTGAGCAGCTTGGTACCGGCGGCGGTGCCGTCGCTGAGATAAGGCTCAATACCGTCTTGCCCATCGCTGGCGGCAAGGTAGAACAACCCCGTAGCCGCGCAACCCACATAGACGTTGACGGCACCACCACTGATCGTGCCATCACCGTAACTGACGATACACTTTTGACCGGCAGGCTGAGTGGCGACACTGACACTGTAAGCGGAGCCATTGGTAAGCAGCGCCGCGAAGCTGAACGAACCATCGTTATTGATCGTCAAATCGTCACCGCTGTTGTTCTGCAATACTAACCCGCTACCGACCAGCCCCTTTACCGTCACCCCGATCGGATAATTGCCCGTCGTCGGATTCATACCGTGGCTGAGTTCATACAAATTACTGTAACCGTCACCATCGCTGTCGGGATAATTGTAGTCCGAGGACGATATCGAAAACGTCGGCATGGAATGGGAGGTGACATCCACAAGCTTGGTAGCCACGGCCATAACCAGCCGGTTTTGGTCGTAGGTAAACGTGATCTTGAACGTCTCATTTTGATTGATGGTCAGATCACTACAGCCACCCGAGACGGTACCATTGTCATTGAACGTCAGATCAACCGTTATGCCGTTGGGACAATCGAGGCTGGATTTTAGTAGCTCAGGTTGGGGGAGAGAGGACACCTTCAAGGCAAGGGGAAGGGGGAAGCTGAGCGTGTTGACACTGGAGCTGGATTGCGTCGAATTGCCGCCACTGCTGCTGCCACCGCACGCCGCGAGCGCCAGCATCAACAGCGACGCCGTCGCCAGTTGCACCGCCTTAACCCCGACTCTAATGATGTTCAACCAATCAACCACGCTCTACCCCGCGACTGCCTTCCCTTATCTCCCGACAACACCCGACCACCCCCGGCTTCTGCCGCAAGGATAAGGATTTAGCGGAAAATGTGAGGGTATTATAAAGGAAAAGCCGCGCCCTTACTGTTCCCTTAAGCCAAGGGACACGATCCGCTATGGACTATTATTCTATGCAATACCTGACTTACCGCCGTCAATTCAATTCGACCCACCGCTAAAACGAAGGTTCCAACGGCAATTGTCAGCCAACCACCTTGAGATCGGTTTTGTGAGGAATTACTCTCACTGCGATTCACTAATTGCTGGCATGGCGACTCACCCTGTTGATCGCCGACGGCAAACCCCTCGCCCACAGACGCTTGGCCGCCTCCAGCATGCTTTGCGCCTGTTGAAGGCGTTGTTGCGTACTGGGGTGCGGGTCCAGCATGGACTGACCATCGTCGTGCAATTTACGCAACAGGTTCAACATGGCTTGGGGATTAAACCCCGAGCGCGCCCCAAGGATGAAGCCGATATAGTCGGCCTCCAGTTCCTGTTGCTTATAGAGCGGCGCCATACGTATCTGTAGGCCGAGGCTTTCATCTAACTCGTGCTGGATATCGGCGTAATCCCGCTTTAATCCCATACCGACGAAATAGCGTGCAGTCGTGGCGAACTCGCGCGTATGCTCGGCGAGCACATGCGCCATTTCATGGGCCAGTAGATAGGCAAGCTCGGCATCAGAAGGGGCAATGCCGGCAATGAACTCTTCGCTCACCAACAATTTACCACCCGCCATGGCGGAGGCATTCTCATTGCAATGACGGCAAATGTGCACTTCCCAGGCGATGTGCGCCGCGGCGGGTCGTTCATATTCTACGGCGGGGCGCAAGCGTTCGATTAGGCGACGGAGACGCTTGAGCAAGACAGGATCGCGATCGAGTTTGCCGTCCGCGGCAAGATGATGGATACGATTGCGATAGACTTGCGCGGCGAAGGCGTTGACGGTGGTGGCTTGAAAGGCAAGGTCATTACGAAATGACAGCACGGGCTGCGCCCCCGCCAGGCCGGGAACCGAGATCAGCAATATCATCAGCCACCGCTTCATGACTTGCTCCTTCGCGGGCCTTGGGAAAGACCACCCGCGTTCAGGTGCCATCTATAATTTATAACGGCTAGAGGCGCCGAGAGTGAATAGGTAAGCCGCTATTCAGATATTTAAGATGCAAAGACGATGCCGCCGTGTTTTTGGCGCCCCTAACGGCCAAACAACACCATTACGGCGCTCCGTCACTATGAACGTATAGATAGGGGATATGGGATACGTCGGCCATGAAATGACGGTAATCGCAAGTGAGTTCTTCGCCGGGCTGAATATCGCGGGTGACCCAACCGATGCCGACTTCACTGAAATCGACATTGGGCTCACGCAAATGATTCATGTATTTGCCCATCGTTGACTCGTAATAGAGCAACCCACCCGCATCGGGTTGATAGAGGTGGAGGTGGATCTCGATCTCCTGTCGGGTTGCCGACGGCAACGCCTCGAACTCTTCCTCGGTAAAACGAATATCAAAGGTCGAGTTGAACTCCAAACCTTGCTGCCTCTGATGATAAACGACTTGGAGAACACCCCGAAGCCGTGTATGTCGCTCTTGTTCAAATAAGTCGGTACGACAATCACCCTCGACCCCGTTTGCCAGGCATGACGAAGCGACGCACTTATAGGGTCGCGCAATAGAAAAGTAAAGAGGCTTCGACCGTAGACGCAATGCCGCCGCATTACACCAAATCGGATCGGAAAAGGTTGAACGTCAGACGTTGCCGGGCGCCGTCTCGCCGCCGCCGACCGCCCGCCGCCCGAAACGATGAACAACACTTTCGTGCACGGACAAAATGGCCGGGATCGCCAACAACACCAACACCGTGGAAAACATCAGACCGAAAGAAATGGTGACCGCCATGGGGATCAGGAATTGCGCCTGCAATGAGGTCTCAAACAGCAAAGGCGCCAAACCGCCGATGGTAGTAAGCGAGGTCAGCAGTACCGCACGCAGGCGCTGACAGGCCGCCTCGATGATGGCCTCTTGTACCGCCATGCCCTGGGTACGCAGGTGTTTGTAGAAGGTGACGAGGATGATGGAGTCGTTGACCACGATGCCCGACAGGCCGAACAGGCCGAACAGTGATAACAATGTGAGGTCCAACCCCATCACCCAGTGTCCCAGCACCGCGCCCACCAGACCGAAGGGAATGGCGCTCATCACCACCAGCGGCCAGCCATAGGAAGCGAACACCCAGGCTAGTATCACGTAGATCAATATCAGGCCCAACAGCGCGCCACGGCGCATGTCGCCCATGGTCTCTGCCTGGTCCTGGGCACGCCCGGCGAAGGAGGACTTGACGCCGTAGCGGGCGCTTAGCCCGGGCAACACGTCCTTCTTCAGCGAGCTCAAGATACGATCGCTGCTGTTGACCGACCGATCGACATCGGCGCTGACGTGCACTGCTAATTTGCCCTGGTCATGGCGTAACGCCTCGAAGCCCTGGCGGGCGGTGAGGGTCACCACCGAACTCAACGGCACCCGGTCGCCGTCGGGCAGGGCGATGGTCAGCGACTGGAGACTGGCCAGGCGATTGCGCTCGTCGTCGGGCAACATCACCCGCACCTCCACTTCGTCGGCGCCTTGCTGGAACAATTGCACCAGACGACCATCATAGGCGGCGCGCAACTGACGGCCTACCGCCGCCACGGTCAACCCCAAGGCCTGGCCGGCCGGCGTCAGATGATAGACGAACTGTTCCTGGCCGTAAGCCATGTCGTCCTCGACGGCACTCACTCCGGGCACGGTCTTGAGGGTGTCGGCCAGGCTCAATGCCGCGGCCTTGACCTGGGCGGCATCATCGCCGGTCAAGCGCACGTCGATGGCCCGCCCCGGCGGCCCGGAGAAACGTTCCGAGATAGTAAAGGTGTCCACCCCCGGCGGCAGATGGATCCGCGATTTCCAGGCCTTGATGAATTGGGGATTGCGCACCTGGCGATGATCGGGGGATACCAGTTCCACCATGACATAGCCGAAGCGGTCGCTGTCCCGGCTGAATCCGCCGCCCGCGGCGGTGTTTCTGCCCAGATAGGCAACATGGGTCTTGACCAATCCTCCGCCCAACGCCTTGTCGGTTTGATCCAGACTGTTCTCGAGCTCGCCAATGAATTTATGGACCCGCTGTTTGGGTGTCCCCGCGGCGAAGGCCACATTGGCGTAGAGCACCGTACCTTCCGGGCTGGGAAAGAACTCGAAGCCGATGCGGCCACCGGCCAACAGCCCGATGCACAGAATCATGATCGCCACCAAGGCGCTGATAGTGGTGCCGCGGTAGGTCACCGCCTTGGTGACCAACGGCCGAAACCACTGCTCACGTAGGCGGTCGAAACCCGCCTCCAAACGTTGACGCAGCGAACCAGGGGAGCGGTGATGCATCTTGACGAAGGCGTGGCGCAAATGCCCCGGCAACACATAAAAACTCTCCGCTAAGGAGGCCGCCAGTACGCAAATGATCACGAAAGGGATGGCAAACATGATCTTGCCGATAGGACCGCTCACCATCATCAAGGGCAGGAACGCCGCCACCGTGGTCAACGATGAGGCCAACACCGGAATCAACATGCGCCGCGCCCCGCCTTCCGCCGCCGTGAGCGCCGGCTCACCGCTTTGATAATGGGTAAGCGCGTCCTCACCCACCACGATGGCGTCGTCAACGATGATGCCCAACGCCATAATCAGGGCGAACAGACTGATCATGTTGATACTGCCGCCGGCCACATAAAGAATGGCCAAGGTGGCGAGGAACGATATCGGAATCCCGGCGGTCACCCACCAAGCCACCCGCCCGTTGAGAAACAGGAACAATACCGCCATCACCACCAACAGGCCGCCGCCGCCGTTTTTCAACATCAGGTTGATGCGTTCGTCGATGAGTTCCCAGGACTGATCGAACACCTGCAACGACACGCCGGCGGGCAGCTTGGGCCGCTCGTCCGCCAGCCATTGATCGAGGATATGGGCCGCCTTGAGGGAATCGCCGCGCTCGGCGCGGAACAATTGCAGTTCCACCGCCGGCTTGCCCCGGTAGCGCACCGTCACCTCGCCGTCCTTGGCGCGACGCTGAATGGTGGCGATGTCACCCAGGCGCAGCAATTGGCCATGATCATCGGCGCGCAGCGGCAACTGGGCGAAACCCAGTTCGGTGCGACGCTGATCGAGGCTGCGCAATTGCCGCCCCGCCTCGTCCCGGCCCACGGTGCCGGCGGGCAGGTCACGGCTCAGGGACTCGACCCGGTCGGCCACCTGATCCAGGGTCATGCCCAGTTGATCCAGACGGGCACTGGGGATCTGAATCGCGATCTCCTGTTTGGGCAAGCCGGTGATGGTGATCTTGGCGATGCCGCGCGCCAACAAGTCGGACTCCATACCCCGCACCAGATGACGCAGCCCGGCGGGATTATCCGGCCCGCTCACCAGCACCCGCGCCACCGATTCATAGCGCACCACCCGGCTTATTTCCGGCTTTTTTGCAGTCTGGGGCAGGCTGCGCAGCTGCGCCACATCTTCCTTGACCTTTTCCATGGCGCTGTCCATGTTCGTGCCTTCATCGAACTCCAGGCTCACCGCCGAAATGCCGTCGGCGGAGGTGGAGGTCATCTCGTGCAGGTCGTCCAGGCTGCGCAGGGTCTGCTCCAACGGCACGGTGATGGCGGTCTCCACGTCCTCCGCGGTGGCGCCACTCCACTCTACCTGCACGTTGATGATGTCGAGGGTGAAATTGGGAAAGAACTGGGTATTGAGCTTGGACAGGGCCCACACCCCGGCCAGGATCATCAGCACCATGAGCAGGTTGGCGGCCACCCGGTGATGGGCGAAGATGCCGAGCAGGTCACGGCGCTGCACGGTGCTCATGATTTGGCGGCCGCGGTCTTCACTCGTAGGCCGTCGATGGCGTTGGGAAGATGGGTGACGATGACTTGATCGCCGTCATGCAATGCCGGACTGCGCACCAGCACCTGGCTCACACCATCGTTACGACGTTCGCCCACCACCTCGACGTCGACCCCGGCCATACGACCGTCGCGCAACAGATAGATGCGGTTCATGCCGTAAAGGGCGGTAGCGGGCAGTAGTGCCACGTCGCCGACCGGCGCCAACGCCACGGACAAATCCACGAATTGCCCCAGGGCCAGGTTGTCGCGGCCGGCGGTGACCTTAAACAGGCCGTCGATACCGCCGCTGCCCTGCTGCACCTGTCCGGCCAGCCGTTCCAGCACAACCGTCACCGCCTGCCCGTCGCTGCTGCCGTCACCGTGCACGGCCTTGCCGTCGTCCAACATGCGGCGCAGGGCCGCCACCTTGGGCGCGGGGATCTGGGCCCGCAGCTCCAGGGCATGGGTGTCATACAGCTCCAACAGCTGACTGCCGACGTTGACCCGGTCACCGGCCGCCACCGACACCTTGGCGATGCGTCCGGCGAACGGTGCCGTAATCCGGGTGCGTTTGACGTTCAAGGCCGCGGTATCGCGGTCCGCCACGGCCTTGGCCAAGCGCGCCTGCAACTGCGATAGCTGCGCGGAGAAATTCTTGACGGCGAGGCGGCGCGTCGCCACAGCCAGGGCCTGGCGTTCCACCGCCTGTTGGGCGTCGTCCACCAGCGATTGCGCGGCCAACCCTTTGGCCGCCACATCCTTGGCGCGCTGCAAGGCCTTCTTATCGAGTTTGAGCAAGGCCTGTTCATGAGCCAAGGCGCCGACGTCGTTGTCATGGCTGTGACGCGCGCTGTCGATGGCGGCCTGCGCCTCCTGGACATCCGCCTCACGGCTCGCCAGTTGCAGGCGGCTGTCGCGATCATCGAGGCGGATCAGCAATTGGCCCTTGTGCACCGTGTTGCCTTCATCCACCGCCACCGCACGGACTTCGGCGCTCAGCGCCGACGCCAAGCGGGCGGTGCGCGGCGTCTCTACCCGACCGTACAGCGGCAGGGTGGGCGCGGCCGTCTCCAATTTGACCGATTGCGCGGCGATGACCCACGCCTGTTCTTCGGTCTGCAGCGGCGGTGTCTTGGGTTTGGTAGCGTACAACAGCCACGCGCCGGCAACGGCGACGGCGAGCACCGCAATGGGCAAGAGGATCTTCTTGGACACAACCGGCATCATGGCGGGCATATTGCCATTATTTGACGATGGCGGTCACCTTTGACGATCCAGGGTTTTAGTGATAATGCCGGCGAATCGCCGCTTCGCCCTATAAGCAGGGTCCTGCGTGCAAACGAAGCGGGGTACGCGAGCGAGAGTTCGGCAAAAGCGGCTGGTTGCTCAACCCTGCTGCAACCAACCCGCCACCCGTTTGGCGAAATAAGTCAGTATGCCGTCGGCGCCGGCACGCTTGCAGGCCAGCAAGGACTCCATCACCACCGCCCGCTCGTCCAGCCAGCCGTTGTTGGCCGCCGCCATCAGCATGGCGTATTCGCCGCTTACTTGATACACGTAGGTGGGCACACCGAAACGATCCTTCACCCGGCGCACAATATCGAGATAGGGCATCCCGGGCTTGACCATAATCATGTCGGCGCCCTCTTGCAGATCCATTGCCACCTCCTGCAAGGCCTCGTCGCTGTTGGCGGGATCCATCTGATAGCTGTACTTGTTACCACCGCCCAAGTTGGCGGCGGAGCCCACCGCATCACGAAACGGGCCATAGAAACTGGAGGCGTACTTGGCGGCGTAGGACAGAATGCGGGTGTAAATGAAACCCTGCTGTTCCAGGGCGGAACGGATGGCGCCGATGCGGCCGTCCATCATGTCGGACGGCGCCACCACGTCGGCGCCGGCCTCGGCGTGGGACAGGGCCTGTTTGACCAGCACCTCCA
>CAYWIQ010000080.1:0-8430 GCA_964458405.1 uncultured Chromatiaceae bacterium | reverse complement strand
TATGGCGGTGTGTCCGCTGGGGCTTTCATTGTTCGCATTAGCCTCTGTTAGCGAGGGATTATCGAATAGCTCGCTTTCTATTTCCTTTATTACGGTTGCTACTGCATCTGCATCAAATTGATGGACCGTTTCCAACATGCCGAACAGCAGAAGACGGTCGCATAGGATATTGGTGCGACGGGGAATGCCGTCGGTGAATGAATAGATTAAGGCATAAGCGCCATCGTTAAAGAGTGGATCCCCCTTCCAGCCGGCGATAGCTAGACGATACTCTATGTAGTCCCGCGTCAGACGCGCATCCAGCGGCCCCAGATGATAGGCGGAAATTACCCGCTGGCGCAGTTGTTCTAGTCCTCGGGTTTGTAAAGCGAGACGAAAAGCAGGTTGCCCGAGTAAAAAGACTTGCAGCATGCCTCGAGCATCCAGCTGAAAATTGGTTAGTAGGCGCAATTCTTCCAGTGACTGCTCTGGCAGGTTTTGCGCTTCATCCACCAGCAGCAATAACCGTTTACCTTCGCGACTGTGCGCCGTCATAAACGCCTCTAGGCGGTTGAGGAGCGTTGCCTTGTCTAGCCCGGATACGGATAGACCAAAGCCGGCTGCGACCATGCGTAAGGTGTCATCCGCGCTGAGCTGGGTGGCTACCAAATGTGAGATGATCAAGTCTTCCCGATTATGCTCACAAATTAAGGTCGTAATCA
The DNA here is from genome assembly GCA_964458405.1 of uncultured Chromatiaceae bacterium. Lineage (GTDB taxonomy): Bacteria > Pseudomonadota > Gammaproteobacteria > DRLM01 > DRLM01 > JARRQJ01. Next base: position 7,729 of record CAYWIQ010000080.1, on the reverse strand, counting down.
CGGTTGTCTTTCCCGCTCCGATCTCCCCCGTGATGACGATAAAGCCTTCTTGCTGAGCTAAGCCGTAACGCAAATAGGACATGGCCCGTTTGTGGATTACGCTATCGAAATAGAATCTCGGGTCCGGGTACAATTGGAAAGGGCGAGTATTAAGGTTGTAATATTCTTCGTACATAGTAGCAGTCCACTATTTATTGAGTTTTTTAAAATATTTAATCGTATTTAGTAATTTATTTAGTGAAAATGTTGTATGCCGTTTACGTTGAAGCATAGCCGCAGGTTGATGCGGTCATCTTCGTTCAATCTAAAATCGATGCGTCATGGGCGGCTTCATCCTTTGGTATAATCAGTTTCAATACGCCATGCCTGAATTCGGCCTTGGTGCGGGTAGTATCCACGTCGGCCGGCAAAGAAACGCTAACGGAACATTCCCCGCGCGTGATTACGCAACGATAATGACCATTGTTTTCCCGGTTTCGTTTGGAGCTGATTCTGGTTAGGACGATATCGATATATTTGTCATCCCCTGGAAGTTCCGCCATGACCGAAATTTCCTTGCCGCGGCTGATGACATCGGCTCGGGAATGTGTTTTACCCGCGGATTGATTTCCGTTGCCGCATACAATCCAATAATGTCCGGATGAATGATAACGGTTACCTTGCCGGGTGCGGGTGGCGGGCTTCATCGGTTCGGAGGCTGTTGTCGCGGATAGCACAGATGTGTTCGAGATTCGTGAGAAGCGGTTGTGTTTGTTTACATTGTGCATGTCGTTCTCCGTTATCGCGAATATTGGTCGCTCATATAAAGCCCGGCTAAACGCTATAGATCCCTGTGCGGTCAGGGTCAGGGTTAGGGTTGTAGTTGCGGGGGCGAAGAAGCCAATGTTTTGTCTATGCACGCCAGTAACGCGTCGATCTCCAGGGGCTTGGTGAAAAATCGAGTCGCTTCCAGGGCGCGTGCCTTTTCAGATATGCCTTGATCGGGGAGACCCGTTATGAAGATTATGGGTATGTCCGGATGCTGGGTTTTTATAATGCCGTACAGTTCAAGGCCATTGATTATCGGCATATAGAGGTCCAATACGATGCAATCCGGCCTGTAACCTTCCGCGGCGGCATCAAGATAGCTGAGGCCCGAGTCATAGACATGGACGTCGTAGCCGGCCGTTTGGGTCAGCCATTCCAGCGAATGACGCACGGAATCGTCATTGTCGATGATGGCAACGCTGGCTTGTTTCGTGGTCTGTGGCGCGTGCATGGCCCGATCCTGTTCAATATGCTCACACCCCGGCTGAGAGCAACGGGGGAGTGATGCCGGTTAATGAGAGGGCGTGCCAAGCAAGCGGTGATCGATTTCCGCTTCGGCCAGCAGCCAATCCCGCACAGGATCGCCGCCCTGGAAGCCGCGATGCTCCGCCAAGTAATAAGCAGCTTCCGCGATCATCCGCTCACGATGTTCTTCAGGCGCCTTACTCGCTGCCTCTATTTGTTGCGCCAGGGATGCATGATGCTTTGTTGTCTCCTGTGAGGCATGTGTCGTTGGTCATGCTGCCGCCCTCCGTCTCTATGTGGCGTAGATTGCTCCCGATCACTCGATATTGATGGTTCGCCGCTTGCGGGCCTCAAGCTTGGGTATCGCCAGTTCCAGTACGCCATCCTTGAAGCCGGCCTTGACCTTGGCGGTGTCCACTGCAGCGGGCAGGGCGACGGTACGGGAGAACTCACCACGCGAGATTTCGCAGCGGTAATAATCGCCCTTTTCCTCTTTTTGTTCGCGGCGGGTGCTGCCCTTAATGGTCACACTATCCTCGGTGAGGGAGACATCGAGATCCTTCTTTTCAACACCGGGGAGTTCCGCCTTGACGGCGATCTCGCCGTCGCGGTCGATGACGTCAACGCGAGGGATGCGGGTTTCCAAGGCGCGGCTGGCTTCGGCGAGCGCCGGCCATTCCCGACGCCATGGGCGCATCCATCCCCGCCCGAAGAAATTGTCGAACATACGGTCCATGTCTTCATATAGGCTTGCTTCACCGGTGGGAGCCGCGTTTTGAATTTGTCCTTGTTTAATTTCGGTATCTTTAGCCATAACACCGCTCCTTGATTTCAGTTGTTGGTTTATTACCAATATGCCTGTATGCATAGGTTTTCCGATGCTCAAGCAAGTTGCTAAACATCACTCGAATGCATGATTGCGGAACCGCTTGACTCTGGATAAAGAGCATAGAGAAGTTACGGGAATGGGAGCAATCCGGACGGGCCCTAACTGCGATTAGGGTTTTCCCTAATGCTCCTGGTCGATGAGGGCGATTTGGTGCATCAATTCCGCAAGGTTGTGGACCCGCATCTTATCCATCACCCGGGCGCGATGGACTTCGACGGTCTTGGTGCTGATGCCCAGTTGGGCTGCGATGGTCTTGTTGCGTTGGCCAATGATTACCCTGTCCAGCACTTGGTGCTCGCGCGCGGATAAGGTCGCCAGCCGCCGCTGCAAATCGTCGCGCCGGGCGCATATCTCTGATGTCTCTCGTGCCCTCGCCAATGCCAGTTGAACATCGTCGAGCAATTTCTGATTGTCGAAAGGTTTGGTGATGAAATCGATCGCACCGTTTTTCATGGCCTGGACCGCCATGTCCACGTCGCCGTGGCCGGTACTGAAGATGATAGGAAGTCTGGATCGCTGATTCATCAGACGGCGTTGCAACTCAAGGCCGCTCATATCCCGCAAACGGATGTCGAGCAGCATGCAGCCAATGTCGGACTTGTTGCTTTCCTGCAGGAAGGCCCGGGCGGAGTCGTAAGTCCTTACCCCGATGCCCACTGATTCCATCAGCCATTGAAGAGATTCCCTGACGGCGGCATCATCGTCAACTATGTGAACCGTAGAATGATCAGGCATAGGACGTCGCCTCCGCCACAGGTAAAATCACGGAAAAGGTCATGCCGCGGCCACCGTTAGGTTTGCCCGATAATTCTCCGCCATGGGCCTTGACGATACGGTGGCTTAGGGACAGTCCCATACCCAGGCCGTTGGCCTTGGTGGTGAAGAATGGCTGAAATAGGTGGTCGACCGACTCGGCAAGGATTCCGTGGCCGTTGTCGCCGATGGCGATCTTGATCCGGTCTTTGCCCTCTTTGGACACGCGCACCGATACCGATTTTTCTGAGTTGTCGGCATCGACGGTCGCTTCGATGGCGTTGCGGATAAGATTCACCATGACCTGATGGATCTGTATCGCGTCAATGTAAATCTGGGGCAGGGTACCGCTGAGATGGAGATCGACTTCAATGCCGTGTTTGTCCGCTTCCAGTTCCGAGAGCCGTACCGCGTCACAGATCAGGGTATCGATATTGACCCAGTCCCGTTGCAATTCCTGTTTTTTGGCGAAGCGCCTGAAACGCACGATAATGTCGCTGGCCCGCACCGCCTCCTGGGTTATCCGCTGCAGGGCATCGATCAGGGCATTGCGGACTTCGTGGCCGGCATTGTTGCCGTGGAGGCGGCGAATACAGCCTTGGGCGTAGTTATTGATGGCGGCCAGTGGTTGATTGAGTTCATGGCCCAGCCCGGAGGCCATCTCGCCGATCATGCTAAGCCGTGATATGTGGGACAGCTCGGCCTGTAGTTGCAAAATACTCTCCTCGGAGCGGGCGTGTTCGCGCATTTCCGATTGTAGATGCCGCGCGGTTTCCTCCAGTTCGGCGGTGCGCAGCCTGACGTGCTCCTCCAGTTCGTCGTGGGATCGGCGAAGTTGCTCCTCGAGTACTTTACGCTTGGTGATGTCCCGGATCGCCGCCATGATGAACAATTCATCATTGGCGTAGAACGGGCTGAGATAGATTTCCACCGGGAACTCGGCGCCATTTTTATGCTTCGCGTAAAATCCGGAACAATCACCCATCGGTCGCACATGGGGATATTTTATGAACTCGTCAAAATGTGATGTATGCGCGGATTGGAAACGTTCCGGCATCAGTTGATTCAGCGAAAGGCTCATCATTTCGTCTGAGGAGTAACCGTAGAGGGTGAGCAGTTGGTTATTGACGAAGACGATATTCCCGCTGGTATCGGTTATCAGCAACGCATCGGGAATGGAGTCGAGGATTTCAAATTTATTCAATTTGGGATTCAGTTCGGCCATAATCTGAAATCAATTTTTTAAGGCTCACCTATGACGTAATTAGCACTATTTATAAATATATATTAAAGATGAGTAACCTATTTATAGCATGGGTATTGCAGGGTGTAAGTCACATATCAAACGCGCCGATGTTGACTAACCTACTCGGTATTATTGTTTGTTAGTTAATAGTTCATGCAGGAGAACATCGTTTTCACATAACAAACCGACGCCGTCATCCATTTTATGCACCACTAAGGCCTTCGCCGTTAGGGGCGTGGTGTTTTTGGGCGAGGCGTCAATCGCCACTTCGACGCAACTGCCTTTGCGGATACGGGCATCGGACGTCATGATGAACAATCCGTTCAGGCTGATATTGGTTATGCTTCCCGGGCATAAAAACCCCTGCGGATGATAGAGCAAGGCGTGGCGGCCGAATTTTCTACGCTGGTGATTACGGCGTTCCATGGTGTTTTCCTTCTCAATACCCCTGACCAGAGGATGATGTCGCGATGCCACCCTCGCGGAACACAGCTTTATTTCCGTTTTGAGGGATGGCTCAATTCGCCATCGATCTCAAGGTCTTCGCCGGATGCGTATTCGTCTACTCGGCTGGTTGGTCGACCCTCATGGTTGTTGCTACGAAGACTGAGTCGAGTCCAGCGGCGCCTAGCAGGATGGCGTGAAATGGGTGTTCCTTTCCGTGGTACACGCTTCATTTATCCTTATCCCCATGGTTGGACGGGTTTAGTGATGCAATACAATCAATTCGTGCGCTTAGCCTCTATTAGGCTAATACTAATACAAAAATTACTGATGTAGCTTGATTTGGTCTATCCGTGAGGCCGCGTACGTAGTACTACGTATGCTTCAGGATCATTTCCGTGCTTATTGGGGTTGCGGGAGGGGGGGGGAGATTTCCGCGGCCTGCGCGATGGTTACCAGCTCGATAATACTTCGGGCGCCGGTCTTTTGCATGACGCGCATGCGATGCAATTCCACGGTACGGTGGCTGATGTCCAAGTGGCGGGCTATTTCTTTATTGCTTTGGCCGGTGACCACCAGCTGCAATATCTCACGTTCGCGTTCGGTGAGTGACTCGCAGCGCCGCTGTGCCTGTTTGCGAGTCGTGGCTTTCTGGCGTAGATTCGCATCCTCTTGCAAAGCCTTGGTTACGAGCCTCAGCAACTCTCCGCCGTCGGCGGGTTTTTCCAGGAAGTCGATGGCGCCATTCTTGAGAGCGCTAACGGTCACCGGTACCGTGCCATGGGCCGTGAGAAAGATAATGGGTCGATTGTCCTCGCGATTAGCCAATTCCTTCTGCAAGCCCAGACCGCCCATGCCGGGCATTCTCATATCGAGCACCAGGCAGCCGGGTCGGTTCGGATCATAGGCATCGAGAAACGCCTCGGCAGCCGGGTACGACTCCGCATGGTAACCCGCGGCAGTGATCAGCCCGGTCAGCGAGTCTCGGACCGCCGAATCATCGTCGACAATGAATACGGTAGCGTTCATGATGCAAAAGGGATGGTCAAGTGGAATGTGGCACCCGGGCCTTCCTCCGGATCGACCCATAGTTGGCCGTCGTTCGCCTCGACCAGAGAGCGGCTGATGGCCAGCCCCATGCCGATACCGCCGGGTTTGGTACTGAAAAAAGGTTCGAATAAGCGCTGTATATCGCCGGGCTTGATGCCTGGACCATTGTCCTGGATCGTTAATTGCGCAACTTTTTGGTCCTTCATGGTACGTACGGTCACAATAATCGACGGCAGAGGAACACCGGCTTGCTGCATGGCCTCGATGCCGTTGTGCAACAGATTGGTCAGCACCCGTTGTATATGCGTGCGATTAGCATGCACCAAGCGAAGTTTTTTTTCCAGCTTGAGCACCGAATTGAATTTGAGTTGGTGCTCCGATTTTACCGTGGTTACTAGATTCGAGACCTCCTGATTGAGGTCGAAGGATTCCCTCTGGAAATCTTTTATGCTCAGAAAATCGAGTAAGTCGCGCAAGGATTTTCCGGCACGCAGGGCCTGCTGTTCGCTTTTTTCGATGGTTTTGCGGATTTTGGAGGTGTCGGGCTGTGCCGCGCGCAACATGAGGAGTGCCGCCGCGGAGTAAGAGGCGATGGCCAGCAGTGGCTGGTTCAGCTCATGGACGATGGCCGCGACGGTTTGCGTCGCGACCTGGGTCTTTTGCAACATATCCATGGTATTTCTGCGCTCTAGCATTTCCTTTTCCAATGCCTTGCGGGCGCTGATGTCCCGAATTGAACCGAAAATAAAGAGCTGGTCGTCTAGCTCGATGCGGGTGAGCAGTACTTCCGCCGGGAATGTTGTCCCGTCGCGTCGTTTGTGCACCCACTCAAAAATATGTGATCCTTCGTGCAGGGCAATCTTTACCATGCGTTGAGATTTCTGTGCTGACGGTTCACCGTCCGGCTGGAACTCGGGTGAAATATCCCAAGGGGCTAAGGAGTAGAGCTCGGATTGCTGCGCAATTCCGAATAGCTTTATGGCAGCCTGATTGGCCCAGCTGAAATTCCAGTTCGGTGGCGAATTGGCCAGCAACGCATCGCGAGAATTGTCGAACAGGGCTCTGAACCGTTGTTCGCTCGAGATTAATGCCTGCTCGGCCTTGCGGATTGAGGAGATGTCCGTTATCGTCACGTGGCAGCTACTGCCCCGGGTATCCGTAACGCCTACTAGATGCACGAAGCGCGGCTCTTGTAGCGCCTGGTATTCCAGTCTCAGGTCACAGCTTTGGCCGGGAGGGCCCGCACGCACCTGCTCCAGGAAGTTATTAAAGGCCGGAAGATCACGGGCCGAGACAAAGGCCGCAAGGCGCTTTCCAATCAGTTTAGCCCGCGTCGTGCCCAGCATCCTCGCCGCGGCGAGGTTTGACTGGAGGGTCTCGCCGTTGCGCCCCAAGGTGAGGTAGCCCACCGGGGCGAAATCGTAGAGGTCGGTGTAGTGCAGAGCGGCCGCTTCGGCCTCGGCACGCGCCTCCACTAATTCGCTGTTTTGCATTTCCAGTTCGATTTTGTAGACTTGCAGTTCATGCAGCAGTTTATGTACGTCAATGTCGGCGGTTTCCGCTTTAGGATGCTGTCCCCTCAATTGTTCCTCGGCGCGGCTGCGTAGCACGGCTCTAGCTATCTTCCCCTCAGGGTCCTTTTTCATGACGGCTTTCCTTCGGCCTTGGCCAAGGCCTCGCGCAGCTCGATTTCTGTATTTTTGTAAACAGTGATATCGGTAAAGGTGATCAAGACGCCCTCGATCAAATTATCCTGCGTACGATAGGGGACGATTTTTACGGCGAGCCATCGCCCATTAGCCGTGGGGATCTCCCTCGCACTGGACGCCAGTGAGCGCAGCACTTCCTTCGCCTCATCTTGCAGCTTGGTGTAATCCAATTCTGTAACGATATCGCTCAAGGGGCGTCCGACATCGCTGGTTCTCAACCTGAAGATTTCTGTCGCCTGATTGGTGAAATGGCGTAGATGCAGGTGATTGTCGAGAAATACGGTGGCGATTCCCGTGCTGTTCAGCAGGTTCTGCATGTCATTATTGATGGCAGAGAGGTTGTCCACTTTGGATTGCAGTTCGGTG
>CAYWIQ010000079.1:0-8480 GCA_964458405.1 uncultured Chromatiaceae bacterium | reverse complement strand
GCCCCTGTGAGTGGAGGGAGTGGGTTCTTTAAGGGCCCGGGACGTAGCTGTCCCCATTATCGACCGGCCCGAGGGTGAAGGGTAGGTTTATCGATCCTGCGGATAGTCGCATTCAGGACAGGAGAGAGGCGGACCCATGCTTCATGATAATTCACAAGTTGATTCCCCGTCGCTCACCAATTCCTCGGCTTTAGCCCCGTTACAAGATCAATTTGGACGTACCTTCGATTACGTGCGCATCGCCGTGACCGAGAAGTGCAACCTGCGTTGCACCTATTGCATGCCCGAGGAAGGGGTCGATTTCAAACGCGGCGATAAGATCCTGCAAGCCGATGAGATCATCCGGGTGATCGGTGCCTTGGCGCGCATGGGTATTAAAAAGGTGCGTTTTACCGGCGGCGAACCCCTGGTGCGCAAGGACATCGTCAAGCTGGTGGAGGGCGCCGCCAATACACCGGGCATTAAAGCGGTCCACCTCACCACCAACGGCATCTTGTTCAGCCGTTATGCCAAGAATTTGTTGTCCGCCGGCCTTACCGGCGTGAACGTCAGCCTCGATAGCCTGGACGCGGAAAAATTTCAACGCATCACCCGCCGCACCGGGGTGGAGAAAGTGTTGGACAGTATCCGCCTGGCCTTGGACCTGGGATTCCCGCGGGTCAAGGTCAATGTGGTGCTGATGCGCGGTTTCAACGAGGATGAGTTGCCCGCCTTCTGCGAACTGACCAAGGACTTGGCGGTGACCGTGCGCTTCATCGAATTCATGCCATTCGACGCCCATCAGATCTGGGAGTCGGGCGAGCACTTTGCCAGTGCCGAGAACATGGTTGATCGCATGAAGACCCTCTATCCCGATATCGGGAATTCATCGGGGACGCGCACCGAACATCATATCTTCCAGGTGCCGGGCTACGCCGGCAAGATCGCGGTCATCCCCGCCTTTACCCGCAGCCTGTGCGGCAATTGTTCGCGGATCCGTTTGACCGCCGACGGCAGTATCCGCAACTGCCTCTATTCCGATGAAGAGTACGATGTGAAGAGCGTGATTCGTTCCACCGAGGGCGATGAAGGGATAGTCGAAACCTTTCGTCAGGCGTTCGCCGATAAGGCGCGCGACGGTTTCGAGTCGAAAAAGCGTTCCGCGGTCAAGCGCGTCAACGTTGCCGATATCGGTCGGGTCAGCATGACCCAGATCGGCGGCTAGGGGTAAGCTTCAAATCCACGGTAGCGGCGAGGTAAACGGCGGGGCGAATGGGCACGCGGTATGTCGCCGCATAACGGTACTCAGTAATCAATGCGTGAGAGAGATGGACGGTAAACTGACTCATTTCAATGCCAGCGGCGAGGCCCACATGGTCGATGTCGGGGCCAAGAACATCACCCAGCGCGAGGCGGTCGCGGAAGGGCGTATCTTCATGAACCCGGCCACGCTGGAGCTGATCATTCAGGGCGGCCACAAAAAGGGCGATGTATTGGGCATCGCGCGGGTCGCCGGGATCATGGGCGCGAAAAAGACCCCCGACCTGATCCCTTTGGCCCATCCCATCAGTATCACGGGCGTGGATCTGGACCTGACGCCGGAGCCGGCCGACAACGCCGTTTATTGCAGGGCCGCGGTGCGCTGCAGCGGGCAGACCGGTGTGGAGATGGAGGCCTTGACCGCGGTGCAGATCGCGTTGCTGACCATTTATGATATGTGTAAGGCGGTGGATCGCGGCATGGTGATGCAGGATATCGGGTTGCTGGAAAAGTCCGGCGGCAAATCGGGTACCTGGCGCAAGGCCGCTTCCTGACCCCTAATGAAGGTGTGATCCGGTTATGAACGTCACAATCAAATACTTTGCCAATATGCGCGACCGCATGGGGCGCGCCGAAGAAAGTGTCGCCCTGGAAGGCGACGCCGTGACGGTGGCGGATGTGTGGGGTAAGGTTACCGAGCAGCAGGCCCTGCCCGAAAACATCCTGATAGCCGTCAACATGGAATACACCGATGCGTCGCATGTGTTGAAAAACGGCGACGAAGTGGCCTTTTTCCCGCCGGTCACGGGAGGTTGAGCATGCAGGTTGTCGTCCAAGAAGGTGTGTTCGATCCCTATCAGGAAACCCGCGCCTACGAAGAGAAGTGTCTGCCCGCCGGCAAGCATGGGGCGGTGGTGACCTTTGTCGGGACCATGCGTGACTTCAACGACGGCCATGACGTTACTTCGATGTTTTTGGAACACTACCCCGGCATGACCGAACGCCACATCGAGGCGGTATGCCAAGAGGCGGCGGAAAAGTGGGACGTCATCGATGCGCTGGTAGTGCATCGCCACGGCGAGATCTCGGTCTCCGAACCCATCGTGCTGGTGGCGGTGTGGTCGGCGCACCGGGCCCATGCCTTCGATGCCTGCCGCTACATTATTAATTATTTGAAAGAGCGCGCGCCGTTTTGGAAGTGCGAATCCACCCAGCAGGGCAAACGGTGGGTGGAACACAATACCAAGGATCCCGGCGTCGAAAAGCAGTCCGCCTGATCATCGGTCGATTTACTGGATTTATGGGCCGCTTCGCTACCGGCGATGCGGCCTTTGACGTTTCGGGGGATGATCTTTTATGGCGCTTGCCTTGTTGGTCGATCCGACCGGCGACATAATAAGGATGGTTTGATTAATTTTATGTCGTCATTCCAGCGCAGGAACGCAGTGATCCATCATCCCGGATATGTGCTGACCAGGAGAAGCGCATGAGTAACTTGATACGTTTTGGTGTCTCCATCGAGGAAGATCTGTTGGAGCAATTCGACAAACAGATTCAGGACAAGGGGTATACCAACCGCTCCGAGGCCATTCGCGACCTCATCCGTGCGCAGATTGTCGAGCAAGAGTGGCAAAGCGGCGAGGATACGGTGGCCACGATCACGATGGTGTACGACCATCATACCCGGGAGTTGATGGGGCAGCTCACCCATATGCAGCATTCATTCGAGGGTGAGATCAAGTCGGTGCTGCATATTCATCTCGATCATCACAATTGCCTGGAGGTTCTGGTGGTGGAAGGCAAGGGAGATTTGTTGAAGGCCTTTGCTGATAAACTCGGGAGCATCCGCGGGGTGAAGCACAGCGCGTTGACCATGGCGACCACCGGGAAAACGATTCCCACCAAGAGCGACTACCACAATCATCATCATGATTGATCGGTGGTGAATCGTTACCGCATTGCAGACCTGGGGGCGCATAAATGACAAAGCCAAGTCATGATGACATTATTATGGGCCGCCGGCTGATATCGAGACTGCTAGCATGAGAGAAAAAGAACCGACGACCCGCATCATCTTTGTGCGTCACGGTAAAACCGATTTTCCCACCGATCGGATTTACTGCGATGACCGCGAGGACCCGCCCCTCAATGAAGAGGGTCGGGCCCAGGCCCGTGCAGCGGCGGAACTGTTGGCCGGGCAGACGGTGGATGTTATATGCGCCAGTCCCAGTAGCCGCACGCGGATGACGGCGGAGCCCATTGCGGAGGGGCGCCAGGTGCGCATTATTGAGGATGCGAATTTGCGGGAGCGCCGCTTCGGCTTGTGGGATGGGCTGAGCTTCAGCCAAATCGCCGAGCAATATGCCGAGGGCTATCAGGCCTGGCGGCGGGATCCCGTGCATTACACACCGGAAGGCGGGGAGACCATAGAAGATTTGTGCGGGCGGGTGACCTCGACGATTCAGGGCTTGATTGGAGATTATCAAGGGAAAACGGTGGTGGTGGTTTCCCACGTGGGCCCGATCCGGGTGTGCCTGACGGAGGCATTGAAGATCCCTGTGGAATGGTATCGGCAGCTGAGAATTGATTACGGCTCCCTTACCAGGGTGGATTATGGGGCGAGGCAGAACAACCTCGTCTATGCCAATGCGCATAACAAAATGTTTTAATTGTATTTTATTGATTAGGGGGTTCTCTTGAGACGCCAAGCGGATGATTGACCATGTCTTGACTTGGATCGCGAGGAAGGCTACTTTAACCAATAAGATTTGTTAATAAATTAGGTTGGGTGGAATGCCGGTCTTGTTTATTCTTTTGACGCGTTGTTGTCTATGTGATATTAAGCAGTCATAGACGCAAGCTTTTGATTAGCTAATGGCATAATAATATTGGGTCCGCCTGGATCGATGCTGGAGAGAGTGGCCTCGAAAAGGGACGTATGACAGAGGAGGAATTTCCCAATGCGTAGAGCAAACAACATTGTACTACTAACTATGGGTTCAGCTATGCTGATCTCCTCTGCGGCCACCATGGCTGCCACGCAGACCCTGCCGGATAATCTGCTGTTTCAGCAGTACACGGCTACCAACGGCACGATCAACGCTGCTAGCCCGATATCGGGAACCAGTACCTGTGACTGCACGGGGGCGATTACGGGTGACGGCTTTCTGCAGCGGCAGGTGACCATCGGTGGAACTAAGTATTTTCAAACCATCGTCCTGGATAAACAGACGACCATCGACGGCACTACAGGGAACACCTTTGCCGACGCACCTTTTGCCAATGAGAGTTTCGTTATACAGGGCAATGGTTCCGGTATCGGTAATCAGTCCACCGTAAACGCCACGGGCACGGGCACCGACTATACGAAGCTAGGCATGACGACCGAGATTTTTAGCGGTACGCAGTTTTCGTCGGACCCAGTTAACGGCGGATCGGACGTACACGTCACTCAAACCCTCAAAGGTTACACTGATAATACCTATGCTAATGAGCTCAGCAGCATCGGATTCGGTTTGGACCGTGCTGCGGGCGACACATCGCCGGATATTTCCCTTGATTCCACGGTGTATCTGGTGGATCAAGGCGTCACGCCCGATCCCGCCACCAGCCCGAAGCAGGTCTTTGCCCTGCGCCAGCTTAAGTCCACAACGTTGGGGACTGGGAATACGGGCTATCTGACCTCCGACGGTACCAGTACTGGCGCCGATCTGGTTAGCGCCTTTGGCCTCCAGCCCACTGATCCCCAAGGCGCCAAAGTCGATCCCAGTGGCACCTCCACGCCTTTGGCGTATGTTGACGGTGATACGATCCAGCTGATGTGGTTGGGTCAGACGGTGAATGACCAATCGTTTGGGGCGGAGACGCTGGCCGTGAACCCCGATCCGACGACTCAGGGCACCGGAACAGGCACAGGTTCTGCGAGCGAACAATATTCAAGTCAAGTAGCGGTTGGTGCTTCCGACGGCGCGGGTGGGTTTAATCCGTATATCTGGTCTACCCTCTTTGACGGTGTGGGCAGCGGCGAGCCGACATTTTAATTCTTTAGGCTAAGTGTAACTCGCAGCAAACAAGGAAACTAAAGAGAGGGCGTCATCGCCCTCTCTTTTTTTTGCGGTTCATATCGAGCGGCCGCTTTTTAACACTCACGCACCCTTGCTTTATCGGTCGGACGACGTACGTGGTGTCAATGTTGTAGGATGATGTTCTTTCTGCTTGGGCCCGCCAATGTTCATCTCAATCAGGGCGTCTGCCGATCTTTCCAAAAGACTAGCATTGCGGGCATGAATAGCCCGTGTCTGGAAATGAGAATTGCATTCTTATAAACTTGTTACATGTCGGTAAACAGCTGATTGTTTTGAAATCAAGCTTTGCCGGACGCAATGGTGAAGTGACTTGGAAAACCCGCCCCCGGTTGCCGATCGGACAGCATGGGGTACTTTTCATTGCTAGGATAATGGCATTCTGCCGTGTGCCAAGTTTAAAGGGCGGCGGCGGGTCAACGCGAGGCTAAGAGATTCAGTGAACCCCCCAAATTATTCCAATACCGCGGACCCCATGGCCGTGATGCGTATCAGTTCGGCCTACTGGCAGTCCAGTGTGCTGCACGTGGCCAATGCCCTCGACGTATTTACCCAGCTCAAAGACGGCCCGGCCACGGCGGAGGAACTGGCAAACAGGTGCGAGGCCGACGGGCGGGGCATGGAGTTGATCTTGATCGCGTGTGTGGGTCTGGGCCTGCTGGATAAACACGGCGCTAAGTTCAGCAATAATGAGGTCGCCCAGACCTTTCTGGTTAAGGGCAGCCCGCGTTATCAGGGCGGCATCGTGTCGATGTTCGCTGATTGGGTCGCTCCCTGGGCAAAATTAGAAGATGCGGTGCGCGCAGGGCGGCCGGTGGTGGAAAAGCAACACGATAAGGGTGACGAGGCGACGCGCACTTACATCATGGGCATGCTGTACCGTGGCATTCCCCAGGCGCACCTCTTGGCGGAGGAAGTGCCGCTGCAGGGGCGAAAGAAAATGTTGGACGTGGGAGGCGGCCCGGGCATCTTTCCTATCATTATGACGGATAAGAATCCCGGACTGACGGGAGACGTGCTGGATTTGCCGCAAACCCTGCGGGTCACCCGGGATATCATTAAAGACTTCAAGGCCGAAGACAGGGTGGGCACCAAAGAAGGCAGCTATTTGGAGGACCCCTTCGGCGAAGGCTATGACGTCGTGCTGCTGTCTTCGATGATCAGTCAGGAAGGGCCGGATGTCATCAAGGATATCATTCGTAAATCCTATGAGGCCCTGGATTCAGGGGGTACCATTTTGATCCAGGAACAATTCCTGGATACCGACAAGTCGGGACCCTTGCTCGCGGCTTTGATCGGGATCAATCAACTGATTCATACGCCGGCGGGGCGTGCCTATTCCGCCAAGGAAGTGGCCGATTGGGCCGCGGAGATCGGTTTTACGGATCTCACATTCCGGCCTTTGCCCGAGCCCAGCCCCTTTACCCTTATTCAAGGGACGAAGCCTTAGGCGCATGCTTTCCAGGTCCCGATATTTAATTGCGCTATTTGGCTTTATGCTGCTGGGCGGGATGAATACGCTCGCCGCTGCGCCTACCCAGTCTCTTCCCAGCGGCAAGAAGATTTTTGAGCAGTGCAATTACAAATATCCGGGTGATGATCAGCGATCGACGCTGACGATTACCCTGCGCGACAAGGATGGCCATGAGCGCAAGAGAATTTATCATCGCTTTTGGAAGGACTATAAGGGGGCGGACGGCATCGTCGATAAGATGGTTCTGTACACCAAATATCCCCCCGATGCCGAAGGCGCGGCCTTTATGCGTTGGGCATATACCGCCTCCTCCGATAAGAACGCCGATCAGTGGATTTATCTTCCGGTCTTAAAGAACATCCGCCGCGTCTCCATCCGAGATCCCGGAGATAGTTTCCTGGGCTCGGATTTGACCTATGCCGATATCAGCAAGCGCGATATCAACGCGGACAAGCATAAACTTATCCAGGTGTTGAGCAAGGCGGATAAGCAGTTCTACGCGGTGGAGAGCGACCCCGTGGATCCGAGCCGTGCTTTATACAGTAAAACGGTATCCTGGTTCGAGAAGGGGGCCGATTGGGGCGGCTGCGTAAAGAGGCAAGTCGACTATTTTGATAAGAAGGGTGTTCCGCTTAAACGACAAGTGCTCGAATGGCAGCAGGTCGGTAAGGCGTGGGTGTGGAGTAAAGTGCTGGTCAAGAATCTGCAAACGGGCCACTCATCGCTGTTTGGCGTTACCGATGTGAAGATAAATGTAGGGTTGCGCGACGATGCCTTTACTGAAAGGGCGCTTACCCTCGATAAGTGAGCCGTCGGTTCGATTCGATAGCGTTTGCGCCGGTCCGTATTCCCTCTCCGTGTATTTTTTCCTAAGTGCTATCTTGGCCGGCCGGGGTTAAGATTTGTGCCGTTGACTTATGTATAACATCGTTATACCGTCAAGGGTTGTGTCCTGTCATAGCCGATTTGGCGTCGATTAGTCCACGAAGTCAGCTGGCTCGATAATATTACACGGGGGAGAAATTCATGCAGGCGTCGGCGAAATATGTGCGCTCGCGTCAAGCGGCGGACATCAGATCAAAGGCACTTACCGTCGCCATCAAGCGCAAAGAAGAATATCTGGGTGCTCGCGTCCCCAAGGAGCTGAAGGCTAAGGTAATCAAAAGTGCCGCAGCACAGGGGATACCCGTTTCCATACTGATCCGGAAAATATTGGAGGGGGCGTTTAACGGCTACGATACGGGCGCGCAGCTTGATGTTCCTGAATCAAGTGCCGTGCGACCCCGGCAAGACGCGAGTCAAGAGTTGGAAACGAGATACCCATCGGTTTTGGGTTGGGAAAGCATCAGGCTTAACCAAAGAGCACAGTGTGCCGACTGCGGTAAAACGATCGAGTCGGGCAATCGGGTGACCCTGGGTCTTTCCATGCAAGGGAAAGAACACATAATTTTGTGTGACGTATGCTCGGAGTTTTTGTAAATCGGTCTCATCGGCCGTGGATCGAAGTCCTAATAATTTTCTGCGTATTAATACTATTCGGGCAGTCACGGATTGTCCTGGCGGATACAGCGGATAATAAGCAAGCGACGGGGGATGGATCGTCTACGGTGGAAGCCAATGCGCCAGGCAAGCAGGCCAAGGACAGCTCGTTCTTGTCGGATATACAGCTTTCCGGTTATTTAAAG
>CAYWIQ010000078.1:8344-8591 GCA_964458405.1 uncultured Chromatiaceae bacterium | reverse complement strand
TAGCGGTGCCAGAGTGGATGGCGATCATCTTGCCACGCGCGGCGACCAGTACCCTTCCCAATGTAGAAAGGCACTCCTCGTTCATCCAGGTGTGCGTAGACATAGTAACGCTTCGGCGCTGTTTGACTTGCGGTCAGTGAAGCTGTCATGCGCTCGGCCCGGTTATTGCCGCCAAGACTCAGCGAAATCCCGGCATTGGTGATTCCTGTCCTGAGTTTCACGATAACCTTCCCTATGGTGGCTAACG
>CAYWIQ010000078.1:0-8334 GCA_964458405.1 uncultured Chromatiaceae bacterium | reverse complement strand
GCGGATAAAGCGCGCAGCGCTTTAGACGGTCCCACACGAACGATTTGTTATAAGCCAAAATCTTCATTTGGCTCCTCATAAAGCTCAATATCTTCTGGTGTGCCAACACCGTTACCACCATCAAGATAACGAACACCTATAAAAACCCCGTTATCTGCTTCTTCTATTTGGATTGCGATACAGGGAATTCTTTGTTTTGTTTCTTCGTCCGTTTGTACTGCGCACAGTGGTAATTGAATATCATAAGGCTTGCTGCCTGAAGGGATGGCAAAAACCGCAATGCCATTTTCTATATCTTCTTCAGTAGCAGCTCTCCCAGAAATGCACGGGGTTTCACGCCAGCTATCTAACTCAATTTTCCCCCACATGCTTATTTCCTTGGCTTATAACTCTGTATGGATTTCACTCTGACGAAAAATATTACGTCACTTTGACATCTAATCTTCACTCTGTCATCGCAATATTTAAGGGGACACATAAAGGCCTCTGTATACCACTCAAAGAATAGTTCTTTTGCATCAATTCATTATGGATACATCGGCGCGACTCAAAAATCCTATGGTGATCGCCCTCCACGTTTTGACGGGGATGGAATACTTCATAATCAAACATAGTCATCCTAGGCCTATCTTGCCAAATTCACTTTATGTTCTTATAAACGAGGTTCCATGCCAAGGAGGGCATTGCCATGCAGACGAAGAAGCGATCCTCGCCGCTGTTAAACCGATTGCGCGAGGCGATCAGGGTACGCCATTACAGTATTCGCACTGAACAGGCGTATGTGGACTGGGTAAAGCGCTATATCATTTTTCACGGCAAACGCCATCCCGCCAAGATGGGGACCGTTGAGGTATCGGCATTTCTCACCCACCTGGCGGTGAAACGCAACGTATCACCCAGCACGCAGAATCAAGCCTTGAACGCACTCTGCTTCTTTTACCGCGCCGTGCTTGAGCAGCCGTTAGGAAATATAGACGGGGTACGCGCCAAGAAGAAGAAAAAACTACCCGTAGTACTGAATCGTGACGAAGTGGCGGCGCTGTTACGTCAGTTGAGCGGAAAGTATTGGTTGGCAGCGTGTTTGATGTACGGCTCCGGCCTGAGGTTAATGGAGTGTATGCGCCTGCGCGTGATGAATCTCGATTTCGATCATCGCGCCATCCATGTCATCGACGGCAAAGGCGCCAAGGATCGCGTTGTGACCTTGCCCGATGACTTGATCGTCCCGCTGAAACGATACCTGGAGGCGGTAAAGAATATTCATGCCAAGGACCTGAGCGATGGCTTCGGCGATGTCTACCTGCCCCATGCCTTGAGCCGCAAGTACCCAAACGCGGGGCGGGAATGGGCCTGGCAATACGTCTTCCCCGCCTCGGCGCGCAGCGTGGACCCGCGCGGCGGCGTGGAACGGCGCCATCATCTGGATGAGCAGGCCGTGCAGCGCAAGATCAAAAGCGCGGTGCGCATGGCGGGGATTACCAAACCGGCCACCTGCCATACTCTGCGCCATTCATTCGCCACCCATCTGCTGGAGCGCGGCATGGATATTCGCACCGTTCAGGAACAACTCGGCCACAACGATGTAAAGACCACGCAAATCTATACCCATGTCTTGAATCGCGGCGGCAGCGCGGTGATCAGTCCACTGGCGGGGCTGTTGTGAGTAGCGGCCTTAACTGACCACCGCGCACTTGAACCAGGTATCGAGCTGGGCGGCGGGCATGGGCCGGCCGATATGGAATCCCTGGGCGGCGTCGCAACCCAGTTCTTTGAGCATCACCAGTGAATCGACGCCTTCCACACCCTCGGCGATGACCTTGATGCCGAGGTTGTGGCCGAGATCGATGACCGAGCGGACGATGGCGGCATCGCTGTCGTCCTGGGCCATTTCCTGCACAAAGGAGCGATCGATCTTGAGATGGTGAATGGGCAGACGCTTGAGATAGGCCAGGGACGAATAGCCGGTACCGAAGTCGTCGATGGCGATGGCGACCCCCATGTTGCTCAGGGCTTTCAATATCGAGGCGCAGTGATCGATATTCGACATCAGGGTGTTCTCGGTGATCTCGAGTTCGATACAGTCCGGCGACAATTCGGCCATGGCCAGCGCCTTTTGGATATCGGTGAGAAAGTTGGGATTCTGGAACGAACTCGCGGAGACATTGATGGCGATGGGGGCATGGGTGCCCAAAGCGCGCCATTCCTTGTAGTGTTGCAGCGCCCTCACCAGCACCCAGTCGGTGACTTCGTTGATGAGCTTCATTCTCTCGGCGAGGGGGATGAAGCTGTTGGGCATCAACATGCCGAGTTGCGGATGATTCCAACGTATCAAGGCCTCGACACCGGCGGCCTGGCCGTCACCCAGGGCGACCTTGGGCTGGAAGTGGAGTTCGAATTCCTGGTCGCGCAGGCTGCGCTTGAGTTGCGTCATGAGCTGCAGGCGCTGCGGCGCTTCGTCCAGGGCCTTTTCGTAGAATTGATAGGGGGTGTTGTTGCGCTTCGAGGTGTACATGGCCATATCGGCGCAGCGCGCCAGGCTCTCGACGTCCTGGCCGTCTTCCGGATAGACGGCGATGCCGATGGAAACACCCAGATGGAGTTCGTTGCCGGCGTGCAGGAACGGTTCCTTGAAGCAGGCGTGGATCTTCTGCGCGACCGCCTGGGCGGCGCGCCGGCCGCCGTCCGCCACCGGCAATAACACGGCAAACTCGTCGCCGCCGAGCCGCGCCAGGGTATCGCTGTCGCGCAAGGCGGCCTTGATCCGCTGGGCGACCTGCTTCAACACGGCGTCGCCCACCAGGTGCCCCAGGGTATCGTTGATCTGCTTGAAATGGTTTAGGTCAAGCAACATGAGGATCACTTCCCTGCCCGGCGCGCGCCGCGCCAGGGCCAGGGCCTGTTTCACCCGGTCATGCCACAAGGCGCGGTTGGCGAGCCCGGTCAAGGCATCGGTGGTGGCCAGGCGCTTGAGTTTGTCGCGCGCTTTAACGCTATCGGTGATCTCCTCCATAATGCCGTCGATGCGAACCACCTTGCCCGTCGGGTCGGCAAACGGATGGAAGATGCGTTTGAACCACCGCAATTTTTGATCGGGACCATGGACGCGGCTCTCCACCGTGATCGTCTTGCCCGTCAAGGCCGCCGCCCACGCCGCCTCGACCTTGGGGCGGTCTTCCGCGACGGTCCAGGCCAGGCAGGGAATGGGCAGCTCCATGCAGATCGGTGAGATCTCCTTGGTGGTCGGGCTGATATAGATGGGCCGGTTATTGACGACATCGATGGACCAGATGATCTGCGGCAGATTCTCGAGCAGATTGGAGATACGCGCCTGCAACTCATCCACCTTGTCCTTCTCCTCGGCGATGGCCGCCGTGGCCGCCTGCCAATAGCCCTCCAACATCATGCCCATGTCGCGAAGCAGCAGCTTGTTGAGACTGTCCAGAAGCAAAGGGCGGTCCTGGTCATCGATCTCGGGAGATTGGTGGATGATATAGACCAGGTGCTCTTGATAGAGCCGATAGGCGCCCATGATCCAGGACGGCGCGATAGCGCGTTGATAGTGGATCGTACCAACATTCTGCAATCGCGCCGGGTAGTCGGGATCGTCGTCCTGTTCGATCATGGCGATCAAATGGCTCACCTGCCGTTGGGTCAATGCCGCGATATCACCGCCCCCTTGCTGATAATCCTTCAGCAGCGCCTCCGTAGCGGGGAAATTACGCAAATAATCGTAGAACCGGATGGCGAAATGGTCGGCGTCCTGGGTCAAGACCCGGCGATAGCGGCGCACGATCTTGAGGCGCAGGTCGTCTATCTCAAGAAAGGCATCGAACTCGTCGGTCAGGCATCCGGCTGTGCGCGTCATGCGTCTACTCCCTACGCAATTTTCCCTACGTTTAGTAATATTAACGGCAGGAAGCCAATACAATATAAGTAAAGGTTTGGCCGCCTTATCTGATTATCCCCATCGCGCGATCCAAGGCGGCACAACACGTACCGGCCCGCGGCTGAAAGCCGACCGCAAAGACGTTATACTCGGCCTTCCCCCCAATGCAGTGGAAATCCCATGAGTAACCTGCTCGCCCAGGAAACCAGCCCCTATTTATTGCAGCACGCCGACAATCCGGTGGCGTGGCACCCGTGGAACGCGGCGGCCCTGGAGGAAGCGCGGCAGGCCGATAAGCCCATCCTGCTGTCCATCGGTTATTCCGCCTGTCATTGGTGCCATGTCATGGCCCACGAGTCCTTCGAGGACCCGGCCACCGCGGCGGTGATGAACGAGTTGTTCGTCAACATCAAGGTGGACCGCGAGGAACGCCCCGATCTGGACAAGATCTATCAGCTCAGCCATCAGATCCTCACCGGCCGCGGCGGCGGCTGGCCATTGACGGTGTTCATCACGCCCCAGGATCGGGTGCCCTACTTCGCGGGCACGTATTTCCCCAACGAACCGCGCTACGGCATGCCCTCGTTCACCGATGTGCTGCGCCAGGTGGCGGCCTTTTATCATCAGGAACGGGAGGCCATCACCGAACAACACGGCCGACTGCTGGAGGTCCTGCGCCAGCTCGGCACCACCGCCGCCGACGATTCGCCGTTCGACGCCGCGCCGTTGGACGTGGCGCGCAATCAACTGGCCACCAGTTTTGACGCCGTCAACGGCGGCTTCGGCGGCGCGCCCAAGTTTCCCCATCCCACCCACATCGAACGCCTGCTGCATCACTGGGCCACCACCGCCTCCGGCGGCCATCCCGATGCGGGCGCGTGGGAGATGGCGCGCACCACCTTGAGCAAGATGGCCGAAGGCGGTATCTACGATCAACTGGGCGGCGGCTTTTGCCGGTATGCGGTGGACGACCGCTGGATGATCCCCCACTTCGAAAAGATGCTCTACGACAACGGCCCGCTGTTGGCCCTGTACGCCCAGGCCTGGCAGATCGGCGGCGATGACCTGTTCCGTCGCGTCGCCGGCGACACCGCCGAGTGGGTGATGCGCGAGATGCAGGCGCCGCAAGGCGGCTACTACGCCACGCTGGATGCGGATTCGCAAGGTGAGGAGGGCCGCTTCTATGCCTGGGACACCGGCGAGGTCAAGGCGGAGATCGATACCGACGCCGACTACGCCCTGTTCGCCCGCCGCTACGGCCTGGACGGCGCGCCCAATTTTGAAAACAAATGGCACCTGCACGTGTTCCACGACCTGGACGCCTTGTCCCGGGAATTCAGCATGCCGGTGGAGGCGGTGCAGGAACGCCTCGACGACGTGCGGCGGCTGTTGTTCAACGTCCGCGAGGAACGGGTGCATCCGGGACGCGACGACAAGATCATCTGCAGTTGGAACGGGCAGATGATCAAGGGCATGGCGGTCGCCGGCGCCCTGCTCGATCAACCGACCTATCTCGCCTCGGCGGAGCGGGCGGTGGATTTCGCCCGCGCCGCGTTATGGCGTGACGGCCGCTTATTGTCGGTCTATAAAGACGGGCAGGCGCGTTTCGCCGCCTACCTCGACGACTATGCCTTCCTGATGGATGGCGTCCTCGCCCTGCTGCAGGCCCGCTGGCGTGAGGGCGATCTCGCTTTCCTCGTCGAACTGGCCGAGGCGCTGCTCGCCCACTTCGAGGACCGCGACCACGGCGGCTTCTTTTTCACCGCCGACGATCACGAGCAATTGATCCATCGCCCCAAGCCCCTCACCGATGAGGCAACGCCCTCCGGCAACGGTATCGCTGCCCAGGTGTTGGGCCGGTTGGGACACATCTTGGGTGAACCCCGTTACCTGGAGGCGGCGGAACGCACCTTGCGCGCGGCGTGGGGCGCGGTGACCCGTCTGCCCTACGCCCACGATGCGCTGTTAACCGCTCTGGAAGACCAGCTCAATCCGCCGCAACTCATCGTGCTGCGCGGCACGCCCGCCGCACTCGATGCCTGGCTGCAACGCGTCATGCGCCGCTACGCGCCGCGGCGCATCGCCCTCGCCATCCCCGCTGACGCGACGGACCTGCCCGGCACCTTGGCCCACTGCGCACCGCGCGGCGACATCTGCGCCTATGTGTGCAGCGGCACCCAGTGTTCCGCGCCCATCACCGAATTGCCGGAACTGGAACGCCATCTGAATGAAACCGAAGTCGGCGATTGACGTGATAGGCTGGAATTCAAACGATAACTGGTAACGATGCGTCCCTTCTCCCTTCGGGACCTCGGTGCCCCTTGCGGGTAGAAGGACAGGATGAGGGTAGGTAAATAGCTCAGCTCAATATTGATTTCGGTAGGTGTCTGTTTCATCGAATAAGTACTTTTAAGCACTCAATCCTTCATCGGGTATAATGTCCCCCTCACCCCGACCCTCTACCCGCAAGGGGCACCGAGGTCTCTGAGGGGGAGGGGAATATTCTTTACAGTCCTTAAACACAACGCCAAACTCGATCATGCGCATATTGTCATTATTCTTTCTCTGTATAGCCACAACGCTGTCATCAACCGCCTTCGCCAGCGACGAAGCGCCTTCCCCCTGGCTGCAGACTGCAACCCTGCTGACGCCACGTTCCGGCGCCGGGGTCGTCGAGGTCAACAGCCTCATCTATGTCATTGGTGGGATCGACGGCGTGCATTTCCTCAAGACCAGCGAATACGCCGCCATTCACGGCGACGGCTCCCTCAGCGACTGGGAAGCGAGCAGTTCCCTCAACGAGCAGCGCGCTTTCTTCGGCGTCGCCGCGCATAAGGGATTCATCTACGCGGTGGGTGGCGGCAACGGCCCCAATGGTCATCACTTGCTGCGCAGCGTGGAGCGCGCCGCCATCCTCGCCGATGGCCGGTTGGGACCCTGGCACAAAGAGAAGGAAATGCTCAACTACGAGCGGCGCTGCGCCAAGGTGGTGGCGGAAGGCGATTACCTCTACGCCATCGGCGGTTTCGGCGGCGTGTTGTTCGACTCCATCGAACGGGCGCACTTCAATCCGGACGGCAGTCTGGGTCCGTGGCATCTGCTGAAATCCAAACTCACCATGCCCCGCTATATTCATGCCGTGGCGGAAACCCCGGATCATCTCTACATCCTGGGCGGTCATGCCCAGGAGGGCGGCAACGGTGAGTCCGCCGCGGAATACGTGAAGCTGGACAAGCAGCGGGACATGACCACTTGGCGCGCCACCGCCGCCATGGAACAGGGCCGTTACGCCCTGGCCGCCGCGGTGCACGGTGACAGGCTTTATGCACTGGGCGGCATGAACGGCGCCACCTATCTCGACATGATCGAAGAAAGCCGCATTAAAGCAGACGGTTCGTTGGGGGCTTGGCACAAGGTCGCGCCGCTGCCGGCGCCGCTGGCCGACTTCGGCACCGTGGTCCACGGCGATTGGCTGTACGTGATCGGCGGCACCAATCCCCAGGGCTATTACGACACCGTTTTCTATACGCGGCTGAACAACAACGGCGCCCTGACCATCCCGGCGGGCCGCGGCATTTCGGCCGCCGCCGACCCCATGATGCCCGCCACCCGCGTCGACCTGCCCAATCACGGTACGGTGCTCAAGGCCATCGACGGCGGGGTCTACATTTATCTGCAAGTACACACCGACACCGGCTCGGAATGGCTGGCCGCCTCTCACCAGGACATCCGCCCCGGCAACCGCATCCGCTACAGCGACGGCATCTGGATGAACAACTTCTACAGCAAACACCTCAAGCGCCGCTTCGACGCCATCCGCTTCGTGGGCAATCTGGAGAAGTCGACGGCGCCGTAACTCCCATCAGTGCCTGCTGAGACTCCCTCCCCTTCAAGGGAGCAAGGTATTTTGTACCCCACCCCCATCCTAACCTTCCCCCTGAGGGGGAAGGAACGTCCTAACCTAAGGGCGATGTCAGGAGTAGCCTGGGTTGAGCGAATAGCGAAACCCGGGTTTCACAAAATGCGTTCAACCCAGGCTACTTGCTAAATTAACTCCAAACAGTGTCATTCCGGCGCAAGCCGGAATCCAGGAAATTTATAAATAAAAGCACTGGATTCCGGGTCTCCGCTACGCTGCGCCCGGAATGACGACTTGTTCGAAATTTTCTTAGAATAACCGCCTCAAAGTTAATCGGTAGGCAATAAGAATTAAGGTTGCTCGGCGCACTTGGAATGACATTGCGGCAAGTTAACCGTAGCGTTTACAACTCGATGCTGCCGCCCGGGGTCCCCGTCGGTGCCGCCGAGCACCGCAGCTATTTTGGGGAGAAGCGCGCGACTGTTTGAGCGCAGCGAGTTCCGCGCGCGCCCAAAATGGCGAGGCGCACAGGGCAGCCCGCAGGGCCAAACCGTCGGGGCGGCCTTTTCTTTGGTGACTTTCTTTTGGC
>CAYWIQ010000077.1:0-8660 GCA_964458405.1 uncultured Chromatiaceae bacterium | reverse complement strand
GTTCGATTTCACGTCCCTGGCAACGGGTCATCCCCTGAGAGTGGTGGGTAACCTGCCCTACAACATTACCTCGCCGTTGATCTTCCATCTCCTCGATCAATTGCCCGTCATTGAGGACATGCACTTCATGCTGCAACGCGAGGTAGCGGAACGCATGGCTGCATCACCGATCACTAAGCAATACGGACGTCTGAGCGTGATGGTGCAATGGCGCTGCGCAGTGGAGTTGTTATTCACCGTGGGGCCCGGCGCCTTCAAGCCGGCACCCAAGGTGGACTCCGCGGTGGTGAGGCTGACTCCCCACCGCCAGCCGCCCATTAACATTTACGACGAGGGGCGCTTCGCCGGAATGGTCAATCAGGCCTTCTCTCAACGGCGCAAGACGCTGCGTAATGCACTCAAGGGCTGGCTAACGGCGGAAACCATGGCGTCGTTGGACATCGATCCGGGACGCCGACCCGAAACCTTGAGTCTGGCCGAGTTTGCGGCGCTGAGTAATGCCCCGCAAAAGCAAGATGAGGGCGAGGGGTAAGGGGTTTAACGGGAGTTTTCGCCCTTATCCCTCGCCGCCGGCTCGATCTCAATCCCGAACGGCTTCGACCTCAAGATCAATATTCATTTCATCGCCGATTGCCGGCAGGAAGTGTGTCACCCCGAAATCGGAACGTTTGATCTTAGTATGGGCATCAAAGCCGCAACGATGCTGTTGCTTCTTGGGGTCCATGGGATTAATGCCGCAGTGCATACGCGTGACATCCAGGCTCACCGGCTTGGTGACACCCGAGATGGTGAGATTGCCGTCCACGGTCGCGGTGGCGCTGTCTTCAGGATCGCCCTTGATGGTGACCTTGGTGGATTTATAGGTAATATCGGGAAACTCCACCGCGTTCAGGAAATCCGGCGAACGCAGGTGGTCGTCGCGTTTGACATAACCGGTATTCACCGACGAAGCGTCGATGGTGATGTCAACGGAACCGCTGTGCTTTGCTTCGTCCACCATCAATTTGCCCGAGGTCTTGCCGAAACGGCCGTGCATAGTGGAAAAACCAAGATGGCTGATGGTGAAATTCGGAAAGGTATGAAGAGGATCGATGGTATAGGAATCCGCCGCCATTGCGGAAATCGGCAACACGGCAAATACCAAAGCACTGATGAATTTTTGCATTTTAACCTCCTGTTGATTGAACTACTCACATTTTCACAGCGGTATGCCACCCGCCACACGCCATACCAACCAAACGGAAATCGCGGCCGGAGCACTTGCCAACACAATGGGTGTAAACAACTGTATCCAGCGAGGCCAAAGGGATAAAAGCGGTACGCGAACACACACGGGGACCAGCGCCAGCGTCGCCAGACTATACCATGGAACCTTGGCATAGACATGACCTGCTATCCCAATCAAGGCACACAACAACCCCATCGGCAACATCGCCGACGAGCCTACCTGAACTTTGCGCTTAAACGCCGCCAGCAACCATAGCGCACCCGCCGCCGCCCCCATGGATATTCCCAATTCACCCAGCAACGCCGAGGCACCCAACAACACCACCCCGCCGGTACCAAAGCCTAAGGCCACAACGGCGCTGCTGGCTTGCATGGGCTTTGTTCGCAACGTTTCCGTGGTTGTCGTGATCCAGCCACAGAACAGCACGCTGCCCACCGCCAGCATCCAAAACTCGACGCCCTCGCGCCGCTGTAACACGGGCCAAACCACCCATAGAACCGCAACACCGGCAACGGCAAACAACAGCGCCACCCACCAACGCCGTCCCCAGGGAAAAACATCCAACAGCAAACCGACGGCGACCGCACCAAATCCCAGAGCGATGATCTTGCGCGTACTGGTCCATGGCTGAAATTGAAAGCCGGCGACCACATAGGCCGTGACGATGAAAGCGACCACCATCGCCAACCCAGCCCAATACCAGCCGAGTCGGCTCAGCATCAATCCGAGCAACAGTGCCGTAATAAATGGAAGGATACCGGCTTGAACGGCCGGGTTTTGAAGTAACTCGTGCATTACCGCTTCCAATCCCTTTGGAGGTCCACGATTGCGTTGCCGGGTTTAACCCATGACAACTTATTTGGCGGCGTACTACTTAACGAAACTCAAATGATAGCTTAGGTTTGTGTGTAAGGATAAGGAAGGTCGTCCTTACGGGCGGCATCCCGCTTCTCCAAACTTAGCACGTCAGCAGGGGCTTGTTCGGATGGCAGCTTGCAATCCCGGCCGTGCAGCGCATCGAGTAACCCGCGTTCGCCATAGACCGAAGCCCACATCTGGTTGAAGATATTCATGCACGACGACAAGGGATTGGGGGCACGGCGTCTGTCCATGTCGATACGCCATTGCATGCCCCGCAGCCGGGTCTGTACCCGGGGGGATGCCTTAGAAATCAACTGGGCGATGACCTCCTCGCGCTTGGCCTCAAAGGCTTGGGGATCGACCTTGGCCAATTCGGCCCATTCTTCGAAATCGAAATCTGATCCAGGTGATTGCGTCATGCCCATTACTTTCTTTTTTGGACTTCTGGGCATTCTAGCAAATTGACAAAAGCAAGCGTCGTCAAGTTGGCGCCCACCAATTTACGCGGTTTATCTAGCTGATAAATATAATTTTATTTGGGGTTTCGGTGATATACCTAGACCGGGATGGCCTTAGCAGCGCCAGCGACGGCCAAATGACGGGCAGGTTGATATCTAATTATTAATCAAAGGGAATTTGCCGGCGGTGTTGACAGCGCTGACCGCAAAATGAACGATGCTGACCTGAAAATGAAAAAAATAAGTATTTTAAATTGAAGTGGTTATGCGGCCGCCAACACCTTTGCCATGACGTTCAAATCCGTCAGCCCCTCCAACAGCTTACCCATCACCATCACGGTTTGGATTTCCTGCAGACCCAGGTTTTCCAAAAGCTGGGGCGGCAACTCATTGGTGGGTGCGTCCCCCATGTCCAAATCCTTCAGCATGTGATCGGCGAGCATCACCAACTGTGGATACACGGCGTGGGGACCCGAGTAATCCTCGCGATGATGTTGTCGCACGGCCACGATGATCTCCTCCGGCAAATTCCATTGCTCCAACAACAACGCCCCCAACTCGCCATGCTCGATCCCCAACGCCGAGTGCTCAAGCTCAAGCAGCGGTACATCGGGATTGTCGTTGACGAGATTGCTTAAGATGCAATATTCGCGCTTGAACAAATGCCCCAACAGCAAGAAGCCGAAGTTATGCAACAGGCCGGCAAGATAAGCCAGCCCCGCCGGCGGGCGCGACGCTGCAGGCAGTTCCCGACTCAGCGCCTGCACTAAAGTGGCGCTATAGACGGCATGGCGCCAGAAGGCATTGAGCCCCAGGCTGCCGATCACCGGCATCTTAAACGGTCGCGCGGTCGCGATGCCCAATGCCAGGTTCATCACCATTTCGAATCCCAGCACCCGTGAGATGGCATGTTGTATCGAATCGATCTTGCCCTGATAGGAAAAGAACGGCGAACGCGCATAACGAATCACCTGGGCGGCCAAACTTGGATCCAATTCGACTATCTTGGCGAGCGCTTCCGCATTGGCGTTGGGATCCGTGCGCAGTAGGATTATCTTCTGTGCCATTTGCGGAACGGCGGGCAGATCTCTGAGCTCTTGAATGCGCCGTTTGATTTCACTCTCGGTAGCAGGCCCAAGATCTTCATCCTCATCTCCGGAATCCGGCTGTTGAATATGCTTGACCTTATCCGGAATGGGGCGGGAAAAACCCCGCGCTAATCTGGCATTGTCCAGAAATCCAAAAAACTCCTTGCCGCTGATTTCGATAAGACGGGATGCGTCCCCTGCGGAGAAATAGACTGTCGCGGCGCCAACCAGGGAATCATCGACGATGGTTCTAACGCCATAGGCCTCACCTATTGGCGCCACAAACCGCGGCAAGCAGTCCGGAAACGCCGCCTTGATTTCATCCTCGTCGGCCAGTTGCACCTTGCGGTGCAACACCTTGCTCAAGGCATCCGTGTCCACACCGTGGGTAGCGGGTAACACGACCAACAGCAAACCGACTTCATCTTTGACCACCACGCCCTTGGCGATGGAGCCAGGCGAAATCGCGCCGAGCTCCGCGGCCTGAAGCAAGGAAATAAACGAAACCAGCTCATGAACGTCGTAGGGAATACGCCGCTTCTCGATGTAGGATTTGACTCTGTCAGCAATCGCCATCAACTAAAGTCCTCACGCTCGGTAACCCCCCCTTTCAACCCTGATCTGATTCAGCAGGCCAACTTCCCGTCCTTAAGTGCTATTACCTTATTTATCGACCGCAAATCCGCGGTTTAAAGGACCTTTTGCCGCTGCGCTTGATTACAAGCCGCTTACGCGACGTGCTGTCGGATCGTTTTACAAACGGTATCCTCGGCAAACCCTCCAATTTTTTAACTTATTGAAAATATTAATAATATAAATGAGGGCACGACAATTGCTGGATGTTCTACATCCAACCCACGAGGTGCGCGAATGCTGCAACGCTATAACGTAGAACGCCGTCAGACACAGGCCCATCCTTGGCTCAACATTCACAGCCTTCGCGGCCGGAGACGCCAACACCGCCGTGAAAGCGATTTATACAATTCAGCGCTCACCTTGGATTGGTATCACCCCCACCTGCTGTACATCACCCTGGCAACCTTGTTCCTGTGCTTCGCGGATGCACATAATACCTTGCAGCTACTGTGGGACGGCGCCGTAGAAGTCAACGGCTTTATGGACGCGCTCATCCATAAAAGCGCGCTGTTATTCATGGGCGTCAAATTGGGCCTGACGGCGGCCTGTTTGATCATCTTGGTCAGCTATCACCATCTGACCTTGCTTAACCGGATAAGGGTCAGGTATGTGCTTTACATGGTGTTCGGCATCTACGTCGGCTTGATCGGTTATGAACTCGCCATCTGGCCCGGGCACGGCATTCCGTTCATCCTGCTCCCCAGCGATCAGATACCCAGCCTGGTGACCGGACTGACACCGGGTTGATTTCCGTCAGGGGAGGACGTGAGCCAGTCGAAGGGGATCAGGTCATCAAGAGGTCGAGCTGTTACAAACCTCGGCGTAATCGTCATAGCCGCTGAAACTGGCATTGTCGCCGCACACTCGACATTCCGCATTGCGGGCCAGTTTGAACTGGTTGAACGACCCTTGGAGGGCGTCGTAGTAAAGCATCTTACCCACCAACGGATCACCCAAACCCAACAAGACCTTGATGGTCTCCACGGCCTGCAGCACCCCCAGCACACCCGGCAGTACGCCTAGCACGCCTATTTCCGCGCAGGATGGTGCCGACTCGGGCGGCGGCGGCTCGGGAAACATGCAGCGATAACAGCCGCCGCGCCGCTGCTCATAGCCGGGCCAAAACACCGTGATCTGGCCCTCGAAGCGGTAAACCGCGGCATGGATATTAGGGATACCCAACTTTACACAGGCATCATTGATCAAATAGCGGGTAGGCAGATTGTCGGAGCCGTCCACCACCACATCGTAGCCGCTCAAGATGTCTTCGACATTGGTGCTGTCAAGGCGCGTTTCATAACTCACCACCTTGACGCGTGGGTTCAGCGATTCCAACGCCTCGCGCGCCGAGGCAACCTTTGGGGTATCGACCCGGGCATCGGTGTGCAGTATCTGACGCTGCAGATTGCTGCGATCCACCACATCGTGATCCACCAGCCCCAGCGTCCCCACCCCCGCCGCCGCCAGATAAAACGCGGAGGGCGACCCCAACCCGCCGGCGCCGATCAACAGCACCTTACTATCCATCAATTTCAACTGGCCCGCCTCGCCCACCTCGGGCAACAGCAAATGACGGGCGTAACGTTCGCGGGCATCGGCATCCAATGCCCGCGGCATCTCAAAGGGCAGGCCGTTGTTCTTCCAGCGGTTGAAACCGCCCGCCATCGATTTGACATTCTGATAGCCGAGCTGTCGCAAGGTCTCGGCGGCGAACAAGGAGCGTACACCGCCGGCACACATCACCACGAACAATCGCTCCGGATCCGGCACCGCCTCTTCGATGCGTAACTCGAGAAAACCGCGCCCCATCCGCAACGCCCCTTTGGGGCTGCCGTTGGCCACTTCGTCCGCCTCACGGACATCCAGCAACACCGCGCCTTGTTGCTGCAAAGCCAAGGCGTCTTCCGGCGTCACTTCGGGAATGGTTTGCCTCAACGCCGCCAAGCGGCGGTCCTTTGCTTTCATCCGTCATACCTTCCACGATAGATAAACATGGGCATTGACCCGTAATCAGCAAGCCGCCCCACCTGCAATGAGCAGTTTCAACATATAGGCATAATCTTATCATAGGCGGAACTTGACCTTGTGATTCAGTAAGTTCGAAGTTATCCGATGATATAGGTAGCGGTCCAACCCCCTTAAGACATCATCCGCAACGGCGACTACAATAAGGCTATCAAGCGGTTAAGCTAGGGACCGGATCCCGCGCCAACTTCCATACAGGCCAGAACAACATGGATGAACAACTCATTACCGTGACGCTGCGGCTCCTTTTCGCCTTGCTGGCCGGCGGTGTCATAGGATTCGAACGCAGCTACCACGGCAGACCCGCCGGCTTTCGTACCCATATCCTGGTGTGCAGTTCGTCAACGCTGCTCATCCTCATTTCGGTCTACCAATGGGATCTGTTATCCCGCGCGCCCATAGAGACCCTGCGCATCGACCCCACCCGCATGGCGCAAGGCATCATGACCGGCATCGGTTTCCTGGGAGGCGGGGTCATCGTCAAGGAGCGTTTCGCGGTGCGCGGTCTCACCACGGCGGCGTCCATCTGGATAACCGCTTCGATAGGCATCGTCATCGGCATGGGATTCTATTCCGCTGCCGGGTTGGGGGTCGCCCTGACCCTGGGCGCGTTGGCGGTGTTCCGCTGGGTGGAATCCGTCATGCCGACGCTGCGCTATGCAAAATTAACCACCCGCTTTCAACGCCAGAATCTGCTGTCCTTGGACGAACTGTGCGACATGATCAAGGCCCACGACATCTCGCCCGGCACGCCCAGCTACCGGTTGAGCGAAGAAGGGAAGATGTTCGAGTACGAGATGACCGTTCGCACCCAGGATGCCCGCAATCTCCGCGACCTCGCCGAAACGCTCAGCAAGATGGATCAGATCAAGGAATTCGGCATCATCCCCACCGGCGAATGATGGTCAGCGGCACAACGTCAGCCCCTGGGCGGGTTTTCCAGGTGTGCGGACAGTTCCTCGAAGCGTTGAGGTGTCCCCACGTCCCACCACTCACCCTCATAACATTCGCCGCTCACCCGATCCGCCGCCATGGCGCGTCGCAATAACGGGGCCAACGGAAAGACACCGGCGACACAGTCGGCAAACAACTCCGGACGGTAGACACCGATACCGCTGAAGGTGAACCGCGCCGCGCCCTCTGCAGTGACCCGGCCATTGACCAGCGCGAAATCACCTTGAGGATGATGGCCGGGATTGGGCACCAGCACCAGATGGGCGAGTCCTTCGGGGTGTAGCGGCAACCGCGCGAATGGGAAGTCGGTAAAGACATCACCGTTTAGCACCAAAAAGGGTTCCGACCCCATCCTGGGTAGCGCATGAAAGATACCCCCTCCGGTATCCAGTATGCTGTCCCCCTCATGGGAATAATCAATGGCCAGGCCGTAATGTTGACCGTCTCCCAGCAGCGCTTGGATCTGGTCGCCCAAATACCCCAAGTTGATGACTACCTCGCGAATGCCGGCCAAAGCCAAGGCCAGAAGGTGATACTCGATTAAACAATGGCCACCGACCCGCAGCAAAGGTTTGGGAATGCTTGCCGTGAGTGGCCGCATCCGCTCGCCACGGCCCGCCGCCAATATCATCGCCTTCATCTCCTCACCGCTGCATCCCGCGATCGACCCGTCGTTATCACGGACTCTCGGCCTTTTGTTCCCGTTGCAATAGGGCCTGCACCCCCTCCCGTGGATCAACGCCGTCATAGAGCACACGACACACCTGTTGGGTGATCGGCATTTCCACATCGTAACGGCGCGCCAGGCTAAGCACCTCGCGGGCGGCCTTCACGCCTTCGGCCACTTGCTGCACGCCGCGGCAGGCTTCGACCAGGGTTAAACCGCGGGCCAACGCCAGTCCTACCCGCCGATTACGTGACTGATCGTCGGTACAGGTCAATACCAGATCGCCCAAGCCGGCCAACCCCATGAAGGTTTCGCGCTGCCCACCCAGCACCACCCCCAAGCGCATCATCTCGGCCAAGCCGCGGGTTACCAGCGCCGCGCGGGTATTGGCGCCGAAGCCCAGTCCGTCGGCGATCCCCGCCGCGATGGCCATTACGTTTTTCACAGCGCCACCGACCTCGACGCCGACGACATCGTCACTGGTGTAGGCGCGGAAATGGTTGTTTCCCAAGGCGTCGGCCAATGCAGTGGCGAATTCGGGGACGGTGGAGGCCACGGTCACCGCCGTCGGCAGCCCCATGGCCACCTCGCGAGCGAAGGTGGGGCCGGATATCACCGCCAACGGCCGCTGCTCGCCCAACTCTTCCCGGGCCACCTCATGCATCAGCTTACCGGTCACCGGCTCAAGGCCCTTGCACGCCCAGGCGACGCGCGCGCCGGTGGACAACAAGGGGGCGATGCCC
>CAYWIQ010000076.1:0-8681 GCA_964458405.1 uncultured Chromatiaceae bacterium | reverse complement strand
GCCTGGTATCTGTCCCCCTATTACGCCATGTTGCGCGCCATCCCCAACAAGGCAGCGGGGATCGGGATGATGGCGCTGGCGATCGCCATTCCCTATGCCGTACCGTGGTTGGATCACAACCCGGTGCGGTCCAGCCGCTATAGGCCAGTCTACCTGGGTATGGTGATCGTCCTGGCCTGTTCGTTTCTTGGCCTGGGCTGGATCGGAATGCAGCCCGCCGCGCCGGCACTGCTACCGCCGGCCCGCATCCTGCTCGGTTGCTACCTGGCCTTTTTCGTATTACTGCCGGTTGTCAGTCGCTTCGAACCGACCCGTGCGGTTCCAAACCGGGTAACGGCGTAATGTGCATCATCATGCGCTGCGCCATGGCCCTCTCGATGTCCGTCTTTGCCGGTGCGGCGAATGCCGCAGTGAAGCTTGAACACGTCCACAACCACTTTGACGCCGCCACCCTGGCGCGGGGCGCCAAGCTTTATGCCGAGCACTGTTTGAGTTGCCACAGTCTCCGCTATGTGCGTTATAACCGGCTGGTGCCCGACCTGGGAATGAGCAAGTCGACGGTTGAGCAGGCGATCATGCTGCCCAGTGGCGCGAACTTCGACCGAGGCATGATCTCCGCGATGAGACCCGCAGACGCCAAGCGGTGGTTCGGGACGGCACCGCCCGATCTCAGCCTGGAGGTGCGTTACCGCGGCGCGGACTGGGTTTATACCTATCTACACAGTTTCTATAGGGATCCACAGCGACCCAACGGTTGGAACAACCGCCTGTTTCCAAATGTGGCGATGCCGGACATTCTGGCCCGGCTCGGCGGAATCCAGGATCGCCGGGGACACACGCTCGTCCCCGGTGCGCTGACACCCGCGGAGTTCGACCACGTGACGGCGGACCTCACCGCATGGCTGCGCTACACCAGCGATCCTTCCAAGATCCAGCGCATAGCCCTGGGGCCTTATGTGATCGGATTCTTGGTTGTGTTTGCAGTGCTCGCCTATCTTCTCAAGCGCGCCTACTGGCGCGACGTGGAGCGATGATACGTCCCGGCAGCTCGCCGGCGACCTCAGCGGCTGGATTACAAAGGCAACTCGGCGACACCGCAATCATTCACAGTATCGGTTGTCGGCACCTCTTTCTCTTGCAAGGCGACTAATCACCATCATGCCATTGGCCGAGGACCACTGCACTGCATCCGAATACCCGGTCACGCTATGACTGCGGTACTAATGGACGCCAAAGTAAGGAATAACCACGATGCCGATGAAGTCCTGCAAAAAATGCATCACTGTGACTGCAACCAGATTGCCGCGCCACAAATAGACCCACCCCAGCAACAGCCCCATTACGGTCACGCTGATCACGCCCGCCGCGCCTTCATAGCCATGACCAAGAGCGAAGATCAACGCCGATACCAGGACGGCCCGACCGGCGCTTCCCGTTATCGCCTTCAGCCTGAGGATCAGATAACCGCGAAAGATGCTCTCCTCCGCAACGGCGACCACTACCACCAGCAAGCCGGCCAGCAACAATTGCATGGTACCCGTGGCGGTGAGAAATGACGGCAGTGGTGCTGCAGGGGCGGAGAATCCCGCGGAGCGCAAGAATAACTCGAGCGCGTTTATACCCAGGAAAAACGGCACGAACAACAGGACTCCTAGCGCCGCTTCCCGGCCCGCATCCGGGCGCACCCAGCCGATCCTACGCAGGGGCTCGTCGTTGCGCCAGAGAAAATACAGGATCAAGCCCAGCAGACCGAGGTCACGTAGTATGGTCGCGACCGCAACCAGGACGAAACCCATCTCAGCAGTTGCGTTGGCGACAAAGGATAGCGCAAGGGACGGCGTGATCAAGAGCAGGAACACCAAGGTCTCAATCAATTGGACCTTGCCATTCGGTCCGTCCCGCGAAGCAACCCGTGTATTGTCGGTTTCAGTCATGAGTACCGGCTCGTCTCCTTGGATACTTCAAATTGATAACGTAAGTCTAGGTGACCATGGACTAGCGGCACCATGCACACAGCCCGAGGCAACTCGACATCGCGAAATCACTAACATCAGTAATAACCGAGATCGCTATCCAGGCAAGTAGTTCCCTGCGATCTCAAGCGCGGGCTAAGGCATCAATGCATAACTGGTGAATGCATATCTTGGGCAGAGCGTTTTGGTCTGCGCAGAATCAATACCAGCGGGGCGATGGCAAACATGCTCAGAGTGATAAACCAAAAGGTGTCGACGAAGGCCACCATGAGCGCCTGACGCGACAGATCATTTGCCAATAACTTCGGCGTGAGGGAGTCGCTCATGGCAAGACTGTGATCTTGGAGCCACCGGTGTAGAGCGGGATTATAGGGATTGATATGTCCGCCCAGGCGATTCCAGTTGACTTGGGTTTCGCGGCTCACCAAGGAGCCGACAACCGATATACCTATGGAACTGCCAACGGTACGAAACAGATTGAACAAGGCAGAGGCGTGATCGGTCGCCGCCTTGGGCAGGGTCTCATAGGCCAGAGTGGATAAAGGGACGAAGATCATGCCCATGCCCAGGCCTTGCAATATACTCGGCCATATAATCCAAGCCGGATCGATGATCAGATTGTACCAGGTCATGAAATAGGATCCTGCCGCGGATAAGGCCAGCCCCAGCATGATAAGCCTGCGTGCGTCGACTCGGGTGATGAGCCGCGATACCAGGAACATGCTGAGCGCCGAGCCGATGCCCCGCGGCGCCATCACCAGACCCGTGGTTTCCGCCGGATAATTGAGCAGCTGCTCGAGCATGATCGGCTGCAAGATGATGGTACCGAACAAGCCGAGACCGAACACGGCCATCATGCCGCACGCCGCCCTGAGGTTTCGGTCCTTGAGCAACTGGATCTGCGCCACGCTGTCATTCCGCTTCCAAGAACGGATGACGAACAATATCAGCGCGCAGCCGCTGATGATACTCAGAGACAAAATCAGATTCGACGCGAACCAGTTATCCTGATTGCCGCGATCCAAGACCAACTGCAGAGCGCCGATTCCCA
This sequence comes from uncultured Chromatiaceae bacterium, assembly GCA_964458405.1. Classification (GTDB taxonomy): domain Bacteria; phylum Pseudomonadota; class Gammaproteobacteria; order DRLM01; family DRLM01; genus JARRQJ01. The sequence continues at coordinate 5,657 of CAYWIQ010000076.1, read as the reverse complement.
CTGCCATCAGCAATGCGCCCCACCAGTCGGCGCTGACCCGGTGATTGTCCGAGTTGCGCAGAAATCGCGAGACCATCAGGATGTTGATCATGCCCACCGGGACATTAATATAGAATACCCAGCGCCATGTCAGGTGTTGCGTGATATAGCCTCCCAGGGTCGGCCCCAGCACCGGCCCGAGCATGACGCCGATACCCCACAACGCCATGGCTTTACCGCGCTCCTTGGTGGGAAAGGCGTCGATCAATATCGCCTGGGAGAGGGGGATCACCGCCGCACCGAAGGCGCCTTGAAAGGCCCGGAATACCACCATCTCGGTCAGCGTATGGGCCTGCCCGCATAGGGCCGAACTGACGACGAACCCGCCGATACTGATAAGCATCAGCCTTTTGCGCCCCACCAAGGCGGCTAGGAATCCTGTCATTGGGATAAAGATCGCGTTGACCACGATATAGGTGGTCAACACCCAAGTGATCTGGTCCGACGTGGCGCCCAGGGCCCCCATCATGTGGGGGAGCGATACATTGACGATGGTCATGTCCAATATGACCATAATGGTGGTGAGCATGACCGCGGCACCGATCAGCCACCGCGGCACCCCGGAGGTGGAACCCGGTCCCGCCACCGAGTCGGTCATCCGCCAAGTCCCTTGGTATCGACCGTGACCTCCGCGCTGGCGCCGATACGCAACGACGGGTCCGGGTCCTTCCCCACCAAGGGAATCTTCACCGCGAAGCGCTGCCGCACCTTGACCCAGTTGCCGGTCGCATTCTCCGGAGGCAGCAGGGAAAAGGCCGTTCCACTGGCTGGCGAAACGGAATCCACCGTGCCGTGAAACGTTTTGCCCGGCGCCATGTCCACTGTAATGGTGGCCGGCTGCCCTCGGCGGATACGCACCAGATCCGTCTCCTTGAAATTGGCATCGACCCAGAACGAGTTGTCTTCCATTAAGGGAAAAAGAGCCCGGGCTTGGTTGACCACATCGCCCACTCGCACGTTGATAGTGCCAAGTACACCGGATGCCGGCGCGGCGATCTGCGTATAGGACAGATCCAAGCGGGCCTGCTCCAGCGCCGCTCGTGCCACCTTTACGGAGGCCTTGGCACCTGCCGCCGCCTGCTGTTGGACCGCCTTCTGCAAATCTGCCTTCGCCTGGATCAAGGCCGCGCGGGCGCTGTCTCGCCTCGCCACCGCATCATCAACCTCGGCCCTGGAAACGGTGTGTTTCCGGTAAAGCGCCAGCATACGCTTGGCATTGTCGCCGGCATCCTTAAGGTTGGCCCGCCGCTCCGCCACCGCTGCATGCGCGGCGGCGACCGCCGCCTCAGCCGCCCGCGATTGCTGTTGCGCCATTTCCAAATTCGCCTTGGCGCGGTCAAGCGCGATGCGAAAGGGTGCCGGATCGATCTGTATCAGCAATTGCCCCTTTTCGACATGCTGGTGATCCTTCACCGGCAACAAGCTGATGCGGCCGCTGATCTGAGGGGCAATCGTCACAACCGAGGCATGCACGTAGGCATCCGAAGTGGAAGGATACAGAGTTGTATGGTGATCATAGAAATATCCGCCCACGACACCACCGACAACGATTACCATAGCTATTAGCCATTTTTTATGCTTCATCTGGGTTTCCCAACAACTTGGTGTCCGAACAATACCGCTAGTTTTCCGCATGCTGATTGTGTAAACATCGCAATCCTTAAATCCAGGGTGACCGGCGAAAAACGGCTTTATCCTTGGCATTCCCTCGCCGGAGACATGTATCTCTAAGACGATCAATGCGAAGGAAGATTCAATTCTCTGACAACGCACAGCGGTAGCGGTAATGTGACGGATTCCCTCGATGCGGGTACATGAAACTTTTCCCGGTCGCTGGCTATCCAACTATGCGTTGTTTGCCTGACCGAAAAATCTTTGAATAGATTACGGACATGTCACCTTGGCCAAATCCTACGAGTAACATCGGTTGTCATAACCGTGACGTAACTATGAAAAGGAAATCAGCCATGCTAAGACGCGGCATAACATGGTCGATCATCGGGTTTAATATCTTGCCCTTGATGCAGGCGAATGCCCTCACCCAAGCAGACCACGCGGCGAAAACTCCGGCCGCTGCCCGCCAGGTTTGCGCAAGCTGTCACGGCATCGATGGTAATAGCACCAGCCCCGCTTTTCCGAAGTTGGCGGCTCAAATACCACAGTATCTACAAAAACAGCTTGCCGACTTCAAATCCGGAGCGCGTAGCAACCCCATCATGTCCGGGATAGCCGCCGACCTCTCATCCCGGGAGATGAACACCCTGGCCGCCTACTTCGGCTCACAGGCGATAAAGAAGGATACCGGCCAGGGCAAGGCATTAATGCACGAGGGCGAAGAAATCTACCGCGGCGGTATCAAGACCAATGCCGTGCCGGCCTGCGCCGCCTGTCATGGCGCGCAGGGTACGGGCACACCGCCGCTCTATCCACGCTTGGCCGATCAACATGATGCCTATTTGGTCACCCAACTGAAAAACTTTAAAGATAAGAAACGCGGCAATGACCCCAACGCCATTATGCGCGATATCGCCGGACGGATGAGCACTCGGCAGATGCAGGCGGTGGCCGCTTATCTATCCGGCCGGTAGCAAGGTCGCGATCATTATGCGGGATAATCAATAGAGTGCCGCCACGCCCTCAGCGGCGGAGCTGGTCGATACAACCGGCAAGCAGTGCAGAAGGCATCCAGAGCCCGATTAAGGATATTTATGGAATCAGCATCATTAAAATCTGTGGCCTGGTTGAGAGTCCAGGCGGGCACACATGAATCTCAACCAACTCTGACCCTTTTGATTGGTTATCTTATCTCATCAGAACTCTATCGCCTTTATTATGCCTAGGGAAACTTAAGGTCTGCGCAAATGTCACAACATGCGTACAAGGATCCTGGTGTTGTTCGCAACAAATCCTCCCGCGCGAATCACACTTGGGTGATGTATACCCAAACTGTCTAAAACTGTATTCCGCACCCAGTTATTGATTGGGATATTTGGATTTGGCCGGCCATCAGCCGCAATCGATTGATGTACCCCAAAACCAAGCTGCGGGATTTCCGGGAGATCCTAGAAGCGTTTGAACGGTATGCCACGGCCGTCCGGCTGATTGTCCATTATCATAGCAACCCAGCCGTAGCTATTTACGAACTGAAAAATTGATATTCCACACTGTGCGGCCAGGAATTGTTTCTGAGATCCGGATCCGCACTTCGGTGACCGAGGCATGTATGGATCATTGCGCCTGCCGCTGGAAATGGCTTCACTCAAGTGATCGCGAGGCGCGAACTAGTCGAGGATACCCATATGGCTACCAGAATCGAAAAGACTACTTCATACGTTGTACCGCTGTATTTTCTGTCATTCGCCATGATTGTGCCTGGGATCGGCCACTGTGCTCCGTTCTCCGGAATGCGCGCCGACCAGGCCGGCGGGACCGCGGCCGGAATTCAGATCGTAACGGAGAAGAAACAGCGCCAAGTTGCTTGGAACGCACTCCAGAATTTGCAGAACATGCCTGCCAGCCAACACAACCAGGCCGTGGACGAAGCCAGGAAAGTGGTGAATGCCATGGATCAGCGTATTGGAGACCTCGAAGGACAGGTTGGTGATGCCTGCGAATCCGATGGATTAACCACGTCCGAGGAAGAAAGGCGCGACGACATGCTGCGTGAAATCCGATTCAAGCGGATTACATTGGAGAAATGGTACGGGGGTATAGAATACGGCAATGAAAACAACTGGAAGAAGCTCAAGCAAGGATTCGCCAACGCCTACTTCGACCTCAACAACTACTTCGGCAAATCGGTACTCGCCTTCAACAGGGACGGAGCCGGATAAGGTAATTGGCAGCAGTATGATAATCGGGGGGTAGCATCAGCCACCCCCCGATTACTTCAAAGCCAGTCTTGCTCGGATGTTTTTGCTCTGACTCCAAATATCCTTAGTGTTATCCGGCACGGCCTTTTTGACCGGACTCAATCTCGAGCCAAATGGGTCGAAGTCGCGTGAACTTAATTTAGAGCCGCTTCAATCAGTTCTCATCCCCATCCTAACTCTAAATTTCAATCGACTCCGACCCTTTTGATTTGCGATGCCTCGACCTCGATCAGCCGATAGGCCGCCGCCAGTCGCTTTGCCCAAGCGGCGGCCTGTGCCGCTGTGCGAATCCCGTCTTGGCGGATCTCGATCATGGCGCTGGGTAGGCCGCGCCTCTCGCCGTGCATCGGGATCGTGTAGTCGACATCGTCTTCGATGGGGTAAGGCTGATTGTCCCCGACGATGAACTCGCTGTCGCGAGCGAGGGCCTTGAGCAGCAGCATGGCGAGGCGCCGGTCGCGTCCATAGGAAACGCCGATGTGCCAGGGTCGCGACTGGCCGTTCAGGGTTGGCGTGAAGCTATGGATGCTGAGCAACAGAGTCGATCGCCGGGTGCGGCCGTCAAGCAACCGGTCAATGGCATCGTGATAAGGTCGGAACAGCGCAGCGATGCGGCGCTCTCGCTCGCGCGACGACAGCCCGTGGTTGGCCGGGATGGGAACGCCGCCACTTGCTTCGGCAATGGATTCCGGGCTACGCAGCGGCCGGTTGCAGTCGATGACGAGGCGCGAGTAACCGCTCAACACTAACGGCGCATCGAGATACACCGAGAGATGGCGCGCCACGTCAGCCGCCCCCGGATCCCAAGCAATATGGTCGGCGAGCCGGGCCGCATCGAGGCCGAGGGTGCCGAGCCGCCGAGGGACTCTATTGGCGGCATGATCGCAGACGAGCACGACACTGGCGGTTCCTGCGGCATTGACGATCTCGACGGGGGACGCTTCATCGGGCTCCAGCAACATCATTGCCCAGCCGTTGGCGGTGCGCGCCGCTTGGATATGCCCCGTATCAGCATTCGGGTTGACTCCTTACTTCATCCGTCCACACCTTAAAACCCTTGAGTTCATTGGGGCCGAATGCATTGCTGATCGGCACGTCTGACGCATCCCGACCCTGGGCGATCAACACTCGCCCGATCCGCGGCATATTGTTGCGCGGATCAACGATATGCCAGCGATCGCCGAGGTACGCCTCGAACCAGGCGGAGAAGTCCATCGGGTCCGGCGAGGCGGGGACCCCGATGTCACCAAGGTAGCCCGTGCAGTAACGCGCCGGAATATTCATACAGCGACACAAGGTGATCGCGAGGTGAGTGAAGTCGCGACACACGCCCGTGCGCTCATGAAAGGCTTCGAGAGCAGTCCTGGTCGCCCGGGCAGACATGTAGTCGAAACTGAGATGCTCATGGACGAAATCGCAGATCGCCTGAACGCGTGGCCAGCCGGGGGGCGTGTGCTCGAAGAGTGCCCAGGCGGTTTCGACAAGCCGATCGGTTTCGCAGTAGCGGCTCCCGAGTAAAAACACGAGTGTCTCTGCCGGCAAATCCTCCACGGCATGCTGTTGGGCGGTGGGATCGACCGCATCCGGCAGCCCACTATCGTTGATGAGCGCGTCGGTGAAGATCCGGATGTCGCCCGGCGGCGCGACGATACGGCTGCACCAGTTGCCGAAGCCGTCGCGGTAGGCGGTGATCGGGATCGGCGGGTCAGTAATGATATGGTCCGCTCTGACGAGATCAGAGACTCG
>CAYWIQ010000075.1:0-8698 GCA_964458405.1 uncultured Chromatiaceae bacterium | reverse complement strand
CGACGCCAATGAGCATGAGAGTGTCAATGTCGTATTGAAAGAATGGTATATTCTCCCCGATAAAATGACGGTTGATGGGCGCTACATCACCTTTAAGGTTGCTAACCAAGGTCGCAGAGACCATGAGTTCATCATTATCAAGACCGACGTGCCGGTGCATGATCTTCCCGTTCATGCCAAGGGATTGGACGAAAAAAAGGTGGGGAAGGCCATTGGTGAAATCGAGGATATCCACCCTGGCGAGACCAAAGACCTGACGTTGCACATGTCCGTGGGGAACTATGTCCTGTTTTGCAATAAGGTGGAAATTGAAGATCACAAAATCATAAGCCACTACCGCCACGGCATGCGTGTGGCGTTCAAAGTGAAATAGCGATTGGTTATGGTGTCATGGGCGGGTTCATACATTTACTGAGGGCGGGTGTATTGGCGGCGTTACCCCCATATTTTCAATATCTCCCCACAATAGACGATACCACCTTCCTCGCCTCCCATTGGGAGCCAATGCCGATCTGCTTATGACTGCAATTCTGTTATCACTCGCCACCTTTTTTTCGACATTGGGTGGCGGCCTGTTCGCCCTTAAGTTTCGCGATCGTCTGCATTTCATCCTCAGCTTTACCGCCGGGGTATTGTTAGGGGTAGTGATCTTCGATCTGTTGCCGGAAATTCACGGCCTGGCCCATGAACGGGGAATAGAAGTCACCGGGGCCATGATTGCGCTGGTGGTCGGCTTTTTGCTGTTTCATAGTTTGGAAAAGTTCGTCCTGGTCCATCACAGTCACGAGGCCGACTACGCCAAGCATTATCATCCCAAGGTAGGTATGCTGTCGGCGCTGGCGCTGATCGGCCACAGCTTTATGGACGGCGTGGGGATAGGGCTAGGCTTTCAGGTATCGTCAGCCGTGGGGGTCGCGGTGGCCATAGCCGTCATTGCCCATGATTTTTGTGACGGGCTTAATACCGTAAGCCTGATGTTGTTGCACCGTAACACCATGCGCCGTTCCTCGGTGATGTTGGTATTGGACGCCTTGGCGCCGGTGGCGGGCGCGGCCTCGACGCTGCTGTTCGAGGTGCCGCCCGGCTTCCTGATGCTCTATCTAGGGTTCTTCGCCGGCTTCTTGCTGTACATCGCCGCCTCCGATATCTTGCCCGAGGCGCATTCCCAGGCCCACTCGGTTGCCGCGATTGCCTTGATCGGGATTACCTGTTTGGGGGCGGCCTTCATCTTCGTTGTGGTGCGCGTGGCCGGATAGGTCAACTGTGTGAGGGAAACGTAAAATGTACATAGCGCGATTTATAAGGTGCGTGGTTATGTCGGTGGTGTTCGGTGTTTGCACCGTGCCGGCGGGCGCGGCCGCGCTTGCCTGGCCTGCGGGATTGCCGGTATATGACCACGTGGTGATCGTGGTTGAGGAGAACAAGGGGTACGATCAGATCATCGCCAACCCGGCGGCGGCCTATATTAACGGGGTGTTGAAGAAGGAAGGCGCCAACTTTACCCAGTTCTATGCCGAGGAACACTTTAGCGAAGGCAATTATTTCTGGCTTTTTTCAGGTGACAACCAAGGCGTCGGCTACCTGGATCGAATTCCTTCCGCGGTCGGCCGGCCGGACTATCCGTTCCGCGCGGATAACCTCGGTCAGCAGTTGATTGCCAAAGGGTTATCGTTCAAGGGTTATTCTGAAAGTCTGCCGCACATCGGTTTCAGCGGCGATCGTCAGGGTCTGTATGCCCGCAAGCATGTACCGTGGATCAGCTTCGCCAACTTACCTAACGGCGCCAGCGTTGCCGCTTCCGTCAATCTGCGCTTTGCCGATTTTCCCACGAATCCTGCCCAGTACGCTTCGCTTCCCACTGTGGCATTCGTCATTCCCAATCAGGGTAACGACATGCACAACGGTTCCAGCGACAAAAGTATTCCCGCAGGGGATGCCTGGCTGCGGAAATTTATTGATCCCTATTATCAATGGGCGAAACAACATAATAGCCTGTTGATTCTGACCTTTGACGAAAGCGATGATAAGGATGGCGGTCACGGTCTGACCAATCCCGGGATAGATCTGCATACTTGCACGACGGCCGGTCGTGACCGCGAGTATTGCCGGGAGAAGCAAAACCGCATCGCCACGATTTTTGCCGGAGCGCATATCAAGCACGGCGACTATTCCGAAGGTAAGGGCCTCACTCACGTGAATATCCTGCGCACCCTGGAGGCGATGTACGGATTGCCCAAGGCGGGACGGCAACAACCTCAAGCTGCGGCGGCGGGCATCAGCGACGATTATATTATTGCCGATGTATTTGATGCCCGGCGGCGATGAGGTCTTGTGCAGGTCAGGGAATGGCAGATTGATTCGGGGTGCCGTCCTGTGTCGTGCGGGTTGACCTGGCGGTCTAGTGTGCGGTGCATCTTCTTTGCGGAGGGGGCTGTTAGGGTAGCAGACTCGGCTTTAAGTGATGGGATTGGACCGCTCAGATATTCAAGCGATTGCCGGGCGGCGCGACGGCAGCATGGCAACGGTTACCGCGGCGATCACCATCAGGCCGCCTATAAGCTGGATATCGCTGGGCAGTGTGCCTAATAGGCTATCGACCAGCATGGCAAATACCGGCACTAAGTTGAGGAACAGCGAGGTGCGGCCGGCGCCGAGCCGGGCGATGCCCATATTCCAGAACAGATAAGCCAGCACCGTGCCGCCTACCGCCATCGCCGCCAGCGACATGCCCGCCTTGACGGTGGGGATGTGCACAATTTCGCCGCTTACCGCGGCCACCGCCAGCAATAACAACATGCCCGCCGCCATGACCAGGGTGGTATTGGCGACGGCGGAACCACTGGGCAGGTAACGCCGCACCAGGATGTTGTAACAGGCCCAGGTGACGTCGGCGCCCAACATCAATAAATCGCCGCGCGCCACCTGTAAGTGCAGCAGCCGCTGCAGATCGCCGCCGGATATCACCACCACCACGCCGATGAGGGCCAGCGGCAACGCCGCCAATTGGCGGCGGCTCACCGATTCGCCCAGGACCACGGCGGCCAGCAGGGTGGTCACCAAGGGGTTGGTGGCCATGATCAGGGCGCCGTTGACGGCCGAGGTGGTTTGCAGGGCAAAGAAGAACAGCAGATTGAAACCGCCTATGCCCACGGTGCCCAGCAAGGCATAGGCCTTGGCATGGCGGCGCAGCGGGGCGATCAACGCTTCGCCGCGCCAGGCGACCAGGGCCAACATCAGTATCGTGCCCAGGGTGAAGCGCAGTGCCGCCGCCCAGAGCGGCGGGATGTCCGCCAGCACCGGTCCGGCCAGAGTGAAGTTGCCACCCCAGAACAAGGTGGACAAGACCACCAAGGGGTAGATCATGGTTGCGTTCATGTAGGCTCCTGGTTCAGGAATACTAGCTTATGACGGATCTTAATTGACGTAACTGCACTGTACAAACTAGACTTTATAGTAGCAATGTTAAGTAAATCTAATGTCTAGGCGCCTACCGCCCCTCAACGCCCTACGGGCCTTCGAGGCCGCCGCCCGCCACCGTTCCTTCGCCCGGGCCGCGGAGGAGCTGCACGTCACGCCGGCGGCGATCAGCCAACAGATCAAACAATTGGAAGATCACTTGGGGTTGAGCTTGTTCCGCCGTGGCAAGGTATTGGCGCTCAGTGAGACGGCGGGCGCTACCTTGCCGGTGCTCAGCGAGGCCTTCGACGGTTTGGAAAGGGCGGCGGCGCGGTTACGGGCCGATCGCCGCGATGGGCCGTTGGTGGTGTCGGTACCGCCGGCCTTCGCTGCACGCTGGCTGGTACCGCGGTTGGACGACTTTCACAGCCGCTATCCCGATATCGAATTACGCCTGCTCGCCACCCGTCGTGTGGTGGAATTCGCGGTGGAGGATGTGGATGTGGCGCTGCGTTTCGGCGCCGGGCCCTACCCGGGTCTGCACGCCGAACGGCTGATGGCCGAGGTGATCGTGCCGGTGGCGGCGCCGGCCGTGGCGGCGACCGTCAATGGCCCCGCGGATTTGCCGGCCTGTACCTTGTTGCACGACGATGCCCATGAATGGGATCCGGCCTTTCCGGACTGGGATACCTGGCTGGCGTCATTGGGGGTGGCGGTGACAACGCCGTTGCGTATTCGTCACTACGGGGACGTCAATTTGGTGATCCAAGCCGCGGTGTCCGGATCGGGCGTGGCGCTGGTGTGGCATACCCTGGTGGCCGAGGAGTTACGCAACGGTCGACTGTTGCGTCTGATTAACAGTGCTCTCCCCACTGAGCACGGTTATCACCTCATAGCGCCGCTCAATCGTTTGCAAGTTCCCAAGGTGACGGCCTTTCGTGAATGGTTGCTGGAACAGGCCACGCGTCATCAGATCGCTTAATACGACATGCCGGAGCGCCGGGTGGACTACCTGATCACTGTATCACGCCAACTCTGACGTCCTCTTGTGTCAGTAGTTTGCTGGGCACTGCTTTGACCTTCCAAATGGTATCGCAATACTGGCGGATGGCGCGATCGGACGAGAATTTTCCCGAGTGTACCGTGTTGAGTATGGACATCCGCGCCCAATGTTCGCCGTCACCATAGGCCTGACTGACCTGGCGTTGGCAATCGGCGTAGGCCTGGTAGTCCGCCATGACCAAGTAGGGATCGGAATGCAGCAGGCTATCTATCAGGGGGCGGAACAGTTCGGTGTCGCCGCGCGAGAAAAAGCCGCCGCGCAACAATTCGATGACCTCGTGCAGTTCTGGATTGTCATGATAGTAATCCCTGGGCCGGTAACCGTGGGCCTTGACGGCATAGACCTCGGGCGTGGTCAGCCCGAACAGGAAGAAATTGTTACGGCCGACTTCATCCATGATTTCGATGTTGGCGCCGTCCAGGGTGCCTATGGTCAATGCGCCGTTCATGGCGAATTTCATGTTGCCGGTACCCGAGGCCTCCTTGCCGGCCGTGGAGATCTGTTCGGAAAGATCGGCCGCCGGGTAGACGCGCTGGCCGTTGGTGACATTGTAATTGGGTAGGAACACCACCTTGAGCATGTCGCGGATGCCCGGATCGCGATTGATGACATCGCCCACTGCAGTGATGAGCTTGATGATCAGCTTGGCCATATGATAACCGGGTGCCGCCTTGCCGCCGAAGATGAAGGTGCGTGGCTGGATGGTCAGATGGGGGTCGGACTTGAGGCGGTTATAGAGCGCGATGATGTGGAGGACGTTGAGGTGTTGGCGCTTGTATTCGTGAATACGCTTCACTTGTACGTCATAGAGGGAATCGGGATCGATGAAGACGCCGGTGCGTTGCTGGACAAAATCGGCGAAGTCACGTTTATTGGCGTGCTTGATGCCACGCCACATGTCACGGAATGCCCCATCCTCCGCCAACGGCTCCAGGGAGCGCAACTGCCCCAGATCCTTGAGCCAGTCCTCGCCGATGGCCTCACTGATCAGTCCGGCGAGACGGGGATTGCTCAGCGCCAGCCAGCGCCGCGGCGTGACGCCGTTGGTGACGTTGCAAAACTTTTCGGGCCATAGGGCGTGGAAGTCCTTGAGCACGTCCTGTTGCAAGAGTTGTGAATGCAGCTCCGCCACGCCGTTGATGGTGTGGCTGCCGACGCAGGCCAGATGGGCCATGCGCACATAGCGCTCGCCGCTCTCGTCGATCAGGGACAGGCGCGCAACCCGTTCCTCGTCACCGAGAAAGCGCATGCGCACCTCGTCGAGGAAGTGGGCATTAATTTCGTAAATGATCTCCAGATGACGGGGCAGGACCCTGCCGAACAATTCCAACGGCCAGCGTTCCAAGGCCTCGGGCAGCAGGGTATGGTTGGTATAGGCGAAGGTACGGCGGGTGATGGACCACGCCGTGGACCAGTCCATCACATGTTCATCCACCAACAGGCGCATCAGTTCGGCGATGGCGATCGCCGGGTGGGTGTCATTGAGTTGTACGGCGAATTTTTCGTGGAAATGGATAGGCGGAATTTTCTGCACGCCGAGGATGCGCAACATATCCTGCAGCGAGCATGAGACGAAAAAGAATTGCTGTTCGAGACGCAGTTCCTTGCCCTGAATCGGCTCGTCGTTGGGGTAGAGGACTTTACTAAGATTTTCGGAAACGATCTTCTTGTTAACCGCACCGTAATAGTCACCGCGGTTGAAGACCGAAAAGTCGAAGGATTCGGGGGCCTCGGCGCACCACAGGCGCAGGGTGTTGGCGGTATTATTGCGGTAACCGAGAATGGGCGTGTCATAGGGGATCCCGTTGACGGTCTTGCCGGGGATCCAGCGGCTGCGCCGATGTCCGCGTTCATCCGCATAACGTTCGGTGTGGCCGCCGAACTTTACTTCCACCGACCATTCCGGGCGGGCGATCTCCCAAGGGTTGCCGAAACGCAGCCATTTGTCGGTCTTTTCCACCTGCCAACCGTCGACGATGGATTGATCGAAGATACCGAATTCGTAACGGATGCCGTAACCCAGCGACGGGATCTCCAGAGTCGCCAGAGAATCCAAGTAACAGGCGGCGAGTCGACCGAGGCCGCCATTGCCCAGACCGGGTTCTTCCTCGCTTTGTAACAGCTCGTCCAGGTCGAGGCCCAGTTCGGTAATCACGGACTTGACAGTTTCATCTATACCGAGATTGAGGAGGTTATTACCTAGGTGGGGTCCCACCAGGAATTCCGCGGACAGGTAACAGACGGTGCGTGAGCCCTGCTCGGTATAGGCGGTGGCGGTGCTGATCCAGCGCTGCAGCATGCGGTCGCGCACCGCATAGGCCAATGCCATGTAGTAATCATTGCGGGTGGCCAGGGCTGGAAATTTACCCAGTGCATAGAAGAGATTATCAAGGAAGGCGCGCTTGATGGCGGCTGGGGTGAGCGCCGTCCTATCGTCTTCGCCGCTGGCGACGGGTGATGCGAATAACCGGGCATTCACTGGGTATACCTTCAAATTACGTTGTGGTTAAGTTGAGCAGTGCAATATCTGTGCAAGCTCGACGAGGCGGTTCACGGATAGGTCTTGTCCCCCTAATGTTCCAAAGCTCAATAGCTTAATCAAAACCAGTCAAGGGACGGGTTGTTGACACTAAGACTGTGGCGGAAGGTGTTGCACCGATATGGCGCGCCCTTGGGCGGGATGCACCGCCTCGGCACGCCCTGATGAAATTGTTTGTGCGCGATTTAGCAAAGATATATGCCGGTGGCGAAGGGATGCTTCGCCACCGGCCCAGCGGGGAGCCGTTCCTTAGTAACGGCGCCAGTTTACGTCGCCTTGCCGTTCGTCGTGGCCGCCGCTATGGCAAAACGAGACGTGCATGGCGCGGATCCGTTGCGGCACAAAGCCTGGCAGATCACTGTCGTCGAAGGCAAAGACGTAGAAGCGGTTGGGATTGGGCACCATGCCGCGCGTCGTGTCGCCGGGTGATTTGTGCGGATCAGCGATCATTGGGAGAAAATCGTTGTCATTGGCGACGTACAGGGTGTGCTTGGTGACGCCGTTAATGACCACGTCCTGACCGAAGGCGACACCTTCCATCTTCGACGGGATATCCAAGCTGTCGATGCCGTGGGCATTGAGGACATCGACCATATTGAGGAACAGCGTTTTCTTGACGGCATAAGAAGACAAGTCGCCGCTCAAATCGGTGACGTCCTGCGCACCATCGAGGTCGATCAAGAACAATTCCTTCACGCCTGCCGCCGAGGCCGTGTCGCTAATAAGCGGGGTATCCGCCATGCCGTTGCCGTCACGTTCGTCGACGAGGAATTGGTGGTTGTTAACGGCGATCATATCGCTGACGCCGCTGCCGTCGGTCAACTGATAGGCATACTCGTGGGTGGTGCCGGTTTCGATATCGACGGTGACGATGCGCAAGCTCTTCTTGCTATCCTGCTGTAGGCCTTTTTGCATGATGCCTACCAGCATTTTGCCGTCAGGGGTGATCGCGAGTCCTTCCATGCCCTTATTCGTTACCCGCCCGGTGGGGTTCAAGGACTTATCCTTTTCAATGCTCTTTTGAGAGCTGAGCACCGAAATCGCCAGATTATCGGGCAGTGCAAACGACCGGATACGATTGCCGGTACGGCGGTCGAATTGGTACAAGTCGGGCCCGTACTCGTCCGACACGAATACGCTTTTGCCATCGTTGGATACCCGGATGGATTCCGGATCGAAGCGGCCGTTGTTCGGGTTTGTCGATAAGCGCGACGGATCGAAATTATCGGACCGGCCCGCGAAATAGTGGGTGTGGTTCACGGCGTTCAAGGCGGGTTCGCCGGAACCCAGACCGACATCGGCACCTGTGCCGTAGATCAGCGGCGTAGGGCTGGACAACAAGGTTGTGGCGCGCAAGGTCGGCGTCAAGTTAAACGGCAGCGCCGATCCGGGGGCGCTGGGCGCAAGGCTGAGATTGAAGGTTTGAAAGCGGTCGATATAGGATACCGTGTCATCCACCAGGCTGTTATACGCATTGGCGTTGGGGCCGCGGTCCGGCAGGGCGACGAAGGTGGTGCCCCCCGCGTAGGCGAAGCCGGAGCCGATCCCGCCGAGCCACGGCCACGAGTCGTCCGTGAAGCGCCCCGTGCCGTCGTTCGTGAGCACGCGGTCCATGTTGCCGGTGTTGGCGCCGGTGCCGCCGAAGAACAGGTCGAGATCGCCATCACCGTCGACGTCCAGCAGCGCGAGCGCGCCCGGGC
>CAYWIQ010000074.1:0-8712 GCA_964458405.1 uncultured Chromatiaceae bacterium | reverse complement strand
CTTCATCAACAGCGGCTTGATCGTCTACACCGAAGGCAGAGTCAAAGATTCGGAACTTAAATTCAAGGCCACGCCCGGGGACGTATTGAACGGTGCCCCGATGGTGGTATTGATCAATGCCGGCTCGGCATCCGCTTCGGAGATCGTTGCCGGCGCATTGCAGGACGACCACCGCGCGGTCATCATGGGTGAAAAGTCATTCGGCAAGGGCTCGGTGCAAACCATCGTACCGATCAGCTCGGATACCGCTTTGAAGCTGACCACCGCCCGCTACTTCACCCCTTCCGGCCGTTCCATCCAAGCGGAAGGCATCGTACCGGATATTCCCTTGAGCAATGTCAAACTCACTGCGGCGGACAAACCCGAGTTCGACCCGGTCAAGGAAGCCAATTTAACCGGCCATCTGTCCAATCCCACTGAAAAGATCAATACGTTGCGTATCGATAATTCCGTTTCAGGCGACCAGGGCAAGGGCGGGGCCAACAAAGGCAAATCCGATAAGGTCAAAGTAGATAAACCGACCATCAAGGATGACTATCAATTGTATGAGGCCTTAAACCTACTCAAAGGCATAAATATTATGGATAAAGAGAAAAGAGACTAGGAAAGGAAAGCGCTGACCATCACGCGGCCGGCCTGGGTCGCGTGATGTAAGCACTGCATGAAACATGTATCTCTGATTATCCTGTTACTGAGCCTTATCCCCCTCCCCGGCCGGGCCGCGGAGGATACGCCGCCCTCCCCCCATTTCAAACCCCGCATCACTCTCATAATAGATGACATCGGCGACAATCTGCGCCTGGGCCTGCGCGCGGTTCGTCTACCCGGAGACGTGACCTGCGCCTTTCTCCCCCAGACCACTTACGCACGCCAATTGGCGATCGCCGCCCATAAACGCGATAAGCAGGTCATGCTGCATCTGCCCATGCAATCCGAGGAAGGCAATGCGCTGGGGCCGGGCGGATTGACCCTCGATATGACACGCGCGGAGTTTATCCGCACCATCGACTCTGACCTTGATGCCATTCCCTATGTGGCCGGCGTCAACAACCACATGGGCAGCCTTATCACCCAACATCCCGGCGACATGATGTGGGTCATGAAGGAGATCAACCACCGCGGCGGCCTGTTCTTCGTCGATAGTCGCACCACCGAGCTCACCGTGGCCCAGCAGGTCGCGCAAGAGGCAGGGGTGCCCAACCTGCGGCGCGACGTGTTCCTCGATGATGATCAACACCCGGCGGCCATTGCCGCGCAATTTGCCCGCTTGATCCGCTTGGCCAAACACCGCGGCGATGCTGTCGCCATCGGCCACCCTCATCCGACCACACTGCGCTTTCTCGAAAAACGGCTGCCTCAATTGAATGATGAAGGCATTGAATTGGTTTCGGCTTCGGATTTAATCAAGTTCAAACAACGATTGAAGACGTTTTATGCCGCGCGCCCGCTGCTACTGGGCGCCGCAAAACCGAACCTCGCGACCGACACCACCACTCACGTCACACCTTAAACCGCCGTATACCATTCTCAAAGCCAGCCGCGGGGGTTATCCTTGGGCTCTCTGCACCATGTTTACCAGGAGGACATACCATGGCCACTGTGCTCGTCCCCCTCGCCACCGGCTGCGAAGAACTGGAAGCGGTCACCATAATTGATCTTCTGCGCCGCGCCGGTATCGAGGTCATAACCGCCGGTCTGGCACCCGAGGCACAAACCGTGCGCGCCAGCCGCGGCACCTTATTGGTCCCGGACACTACGCTGGATGAGGCACTCCAGCAGGATTACGACATGGTAATTCTGCCGGGGGGCCAACCCGGTACCGACAACCTTGACGCCGACTCGCGCATCCACGCCCTGCTGCATAAAACGCATCATCGCGAAAAATATATTGCGGCCATCTGTGCCGCCCCCAAGGTACTGGCGCATGCCGGATTACTGAAAGGCCGACACGCCACCAGTTTTCCAGGCGCCATAGACTGCGAGCAACTGCCGCAAATCCACTACCAGGAAAGCGCGGTAGTACAGGACGGCCACATCATTACCTCGCGCGGTCCCGGTACCGCCATGGACTTCGCCCTGACCCTCATAGAGATATTAGGAGACAAGGACAAACGCGACCGCGTTGAACAGGGCCTTATGCGCCAAGGGAATTCAAAAGACTAAGCAGCGCCCGCCGTTTATGCTCAGTCTTGCCCACTGGGCCAGGAGGCAATCAGCAAATAGGCGCCGGCGATACCCAGCAACCAGGTGAGCACCGGCGCATTGCCGAACATGCTGGGTGTAAAGCCGTCTAAACCGAGGATAATCGCGGCGCTGATCAGTAATGCCGCGCCGGTGATGGCGAGATAGATGCGTTGCTGGCCCCGTCGCAGGGTATGACGCAGTTCTTCCCATTCGGCCGGGCTCACCACTACTCGCAGTTCACCCTGCTCGGCACGCCGCAGCACATCATAGAGCAAGGCCGGAACCTGAGGCAGCCGCTCCGCCCAGTTTGGGGCCTCCTGACGGACATTCTGGAAGAATGCCTTTACCCCGATCTGCTCGCTCATCCACCGCTCCAGGAACGGTTTGGCGGTCTGCCACAAATCCAGATCGGGATAGAGATCGCGACCCAATCCCTCGATATTGAGCAAGGTCTTCTGTAATAACACCAGCTGCGGTTGCACCACCATATGAAACCGGCGCGCGGTCTGGAACAAGCGCAACAACAATTGCCCGAAAGAGATGTCCTTCAGCGGGCGTTCGAAAATCGGCTCGCACACGGTGCGGATCGCCGCCTCGAACTCTTCGACCCGCGTCCCGGCGGGGACCCAACCGGATTGGACGTGCAGCTCGGCGACCCGGCGGTAATCGCGCTTGAAGAAGGCCACGAAGTTTTCCACCAGGTAACGCTGATCGACGGTACTTAAAGTCCCCATGATCCCGAAATCAACGGCGATGTAACGCCCTTCTGGCGAAACGAAAATATTGCCGGGATGCATATCGGCGTGAAAGAAATTGTGACTGAACACCTGGGTGAAGAAGATCTCCACTCCCCGTTCCGAGAGTCGCTTGAGATCGACACCCTGACGCCTGAGTTCCGCGACGTCGCTGATGGGTATGCCGTAGATACGCTCCATTACCATCACCTGCCGACGACAATAGGGCCAATAGACCTCCGGCACGTAAAGCAGATCCGAATTCTGAAAATTGCGCCGCAGTTGCGAGGCATTGGCCGCCTCCCGCAACAGATCGAGTTCGTCGACAATGGTCTTTTCGTATTCGGCCACCACCTCCCGCGGCCGCAAGCGTCGGCCCTCGCGCCAATAACGTTCCGCCAATTCCGCCACCAGGTACAACAGTCCGATGTCGCGGGCGATGGTCTTGTAAATATTAGGACGCACCACCTTGACAACCACATCCTGGCCGTTGCGCAGCCGCGCCAGGTGCACCTGAGCAATGGATGCCGAGGCGTGAGGCTGCTCCTCGAAATGCTCGAACAGCTCGTCCACCGGATTGTGAAGCGCCTTTTCAACGATGGCCCGCGCTTCGGCCCCGGGAAATGACGGGACCCGATCCTGAAGCTTGGCCAGTTCCTGGGCGACGTCGTCGGGCAACAAGTCACGGCGCGTGGACAGCATCTGACCGAATTTGACGAAAATGGGGCCCAACTCTTCCAAGCTACGCCGGATACGTTCGCCGCGCGGCGGCAGTTCCCCGCGAAACCAATGCCAAGGCAATAGATAAAGCACGAAACGGAAGGGGCGGAACAGGTGGGTGGCGAGGACGATTTCATCCAGACCGTTGCGCACCAACACCCAGTTGATATAGAGCACCCGTATCGCCTGGCCGGGCCGCAACATCAACATCGCCATACCCCAAGGCTTACGAAACGACTCAGACTTACCGGGATTCCACCCCTATTGTTCATGCGTATTGATCCGGGCATGAAGGCGCTTAGCGCGGGCATCCAAACGTTCCACGTCGTTACGCAACACATCCACTTCGGCAAGGAACGTTTCCACTTCGTCCCGTTGCGGCAAGTGGCGACTCTCTTCTTGAAGATATTCCGAAACATCCCGACCGAAGGTCTCCAACGTCTTAGAGCCCCAACTCAAGGTATCGCGCACCAGGTTACCGACCTGATGGGCCGCCACATCTCCCACGAGGCTCGACAACTGTTCTTCCCAATCGATATCGATATCGCGCAAGATCGCCTCGAAGCGCTGGCCCAAGGTGACATCGCCGCGGATCTCCACCTCCCCTGCGAACACCAAACCGCGCTCTTCGCCCAAACCGACCCGCGCCAATGAGATTGGCGTGCCGCTGATGACGGCATCCGCCTCAGCAGCGTAATCATGCAACAGTTGAATACCGCCGCTATGGGGCGCCATGTGCAGGGTAATGCCCAGGCCGCGCAACTCCACGTCGATGACCTTGCCGGTCAAGCCGCACAACCGCGCCATGGTTTCGGGATCCAAGCCGAGATAACGATTTAAGGTAATCTCCAAACCGGCCAAGACCATGGGAGGCAACGTCACAGCTTGTAACCTCGATGCAGGGCGACGATGCCGCCGCTCAAATTGTAATAATCGCAGTGGCCGAAACCGGCCTCGATCATCATGCCCTTGAGGGTCTCCTGATCGGGATGCATGCGAATCGATTCCACTAAATAGCGGTAACTCTCTGCGTCGTTCGCCACTACCTTGCCCAGCCACGGCAGAAATTTCGAATAGGCATCATAGAAAGGACGGATCGGCGCCGCCGGTTTGGAGAATTCCAGCACCAACAACCGGCCGCCGGGCTTCAACACCCGTTGCATGGCGCGCAGGGCGGTCGCGATATGCGTCACGTTGCGCAAACCGAAGGCGATGGATATGCAATCGAAGCTGTGGTCCGGGAAAGGCAGGCGCTCGGCATTGGCCAGGGCGAAACTCACATTGCCGCTGATACCGCGATCCAACAGCGCATCACGGCCGCGTTCCAGCATGGCGTGATTGATGTCGGTAGACAATACCCAGCCATCCTCGCCCACCCGATCGGCGAAGGCGGCGGCCAGATCACCGGTACCCGAAGCCACATCCAGGACAGATTGCCCGGGCCCGACACCGCTCAGCTCGAGCGTAAACCGCTTCCAGATGCGATGGATGCCCAGGGACATCAAGTCATTCATGATGTCATATTTCTGGGCCACCGAGGTGAAGACGCCCGCCACCAGGCGCGCCTTGTCATCGGCAGCCACCTTGCGATAGCCGAAATGCGCGGATTGATCGGGAGTGTCGTTGTTATCCATAGGTAATCACAGAACCCAGTGTGTTATGCAGAGGTTGCGCGGTGGTATCCCGCCTTGGCCAACTGCGTCAGATACTCCTGCCATTTGGTCTCTTGTTGTGTCCCCAGTGTATACAGCCATTCCCAGGAATAGATCCCGGAATTGTGGCCATCATCAAAATACAATTTCACGGCATAATGACCCACCGGCTCGATGGCGGTGATGTTGACATTCTCCTTCCCCACCTGCAACACCTCCTGGCCGGGACCGTGACCACGCACTTCGGCGGAAGGTGAATACACGCGCAGGTATTCACAAGGCAGCTTGAAGCGCCCGCCATCATCGAAGGTCACTTCTAAAACCCGCGAGGCACGGTGCAACTTGATATCTGTAGGATGGGGCATGATTTCGTTTATCCTGGGCTCAGACCACCGGCCCATTACAGTATATAGCGGCTCATGTCCTCATCCTCGGCCAATTGGGCGAGCTGCTGGTCCACGTAGGCACCATCGATGGTCATGTCTTCCCCTTGATGATCGGGAGCCTCGAAGGACATGCTTTCCAGCAACCGTTCCATCACGGTATGGAGCCGCCGTGCCCCGATGTTTTCGGTTCGTTCATTGACCGTCCAGGCGATCTCGGCGATGCGGCGGATACCGTCATCACTGAAATTCAGGGCGACGCCCTCGGTTTCGAGCAGGGCGGTATATTGTTCGGTCAGAGAGGCATTGGGCTCGGTGAGGATGCGCACAAAGTCCTCTACCGACAAGGCGCTGAGTTCGACGCGGATGGGCAAGCGGCCCTGCAACTCCGGGATCAAATCGGAAGGCTTGGATAAATGAAACGCCCCCGAGGCAATAAACAGAATATGATCGGTACGCACCACGCCATGTTTGGTGGTGACGGTGCTGCCCTCCACCAAGGGCAACAGATCCCGCTGTACGCCTTCCCGTGACACATCGGGTCCGCCGTGTTCACCGCGTTTGGCGATCTTGTCGATCTCGTCCAGAAACACGATACCGTTCTGCTCGACGTTCTGCAGCGCGCGACTCTTGAGATCTTCCTCGTTTATAAGCTTGGCGGCCTCTTCGTCGGTCAACATCTTCATAGCATCCTTGACCCGCACCTTGCGCCGCCGGGTACGTGAGCCGGACATATTCTGGAACATGCTCTGCAACTGACTGCTCATCTCTTCCATGCCGGGAGGCGCCATAATCTCCACCCCCACGGGCGCGACACTGGTTTCGATCTCGATTTCCTTATCGTCTAAGCCACCTTCGCGTAATTTCTTGCGGAACACCTGGCGCGTGGTGGAATCTTCCGCGCTTTCATCCTCCGTGTCCGTGCCGTAACCGCGGCGTGCCCTCGGCAACAAGGCATCCAACACCCGCTCCTCGGCGGCGTCCTGGGCGCGGTGACGGACCTTGCCCATTTCCTCCTCGCGGGTCATCTTGATGGCCACATCCATCAGGTCGCGAATGATGGAATCCACCTCCCTGCCTACATAGCCCACTTCGGTGAACTTGGTGGCCTCGACCTTCATAAAGGGGGCATGGGCCAGCTTGGCCAAACGGCGGGCGATCTCGGTCTTGCCCACACCGGTAGGACCGATCATCAGGATGTTCTTGGGGGTGATCTCGTTACGCAATTGCTCATCCACCTGAGCGCGTCGCCAACGGTTACGCAAGGCGATGGCCACCGCTCGCTTGGCGTCCGCCTGGCCGACGATATGCTTGTCCAGTTCCTGGACAATTTCCCTAGGGGTCATGTGCGACATAACAGCTGCCCGTATATTTAAATTGAGTGCTTCTCGTATTCAAGTTCGACAGGAACGGGCCGCGATCATTCCACGGCATCCAGTTCCTCAAGGGTCAAATGATGATTGGTGTAAACGCATATATCAGCGGCGATGGTCAGCGCCCGTTCGACGATGGTACGCGCATCCAATTCGGTGTTTTCCATCAAGGCCCGCGCCGCCGCCTGGGCAAACGGCCCACCGGAACCGATGGCGGCCACGTTATGCTCCGGTTCGATGACGTCGCCATTTCCGGATATCAGCAAGGAGCTCTGTTTGTCCGCCACCACCAGCATGGCCTCCAATCGGCGCAGCACCCTATCGGTACGCCAGTCCTTGGCCATCTCCACCGCCGCCCGCACCAAATTGCCGGAATGTTTTTCCAATTTGCCCTCGAAGCGCTCGAACAGGGTAAAGGCGTCCGCCGTGCCGCCGGCAAAGCCGGAGATGACCTTATTATCGAACAGGCGGCGCACCTTGCGGGCGTTGCCCTTCATCACCGTCTGCCCCAGAGAGACCTGGCCGTCGCCGCCGATGACAACCTGGTTGCCGCGCCGGACCGACAGTATCGTCGTGCCTCGAAATTGCTCCACGGATCTCTCCTAGCCGAAAAGCCGTAATATACACGCTTGGCCACGGCCAAAAAAGCAAGGACCTCACACCGTTGCATGCAATACCCGGTTAAATAGCCGCTTTTCCCAATGGGCGGCCCCGACCGGCCAGGGGACACCAGGCCGATTCACTGCTAAAATAAGCGCATTTTCCATATTTGAAAACGCCCATCTCTACACGTACATAATTATCCGGGAGGAGTCCAAGCCATCATGTCCAAACTTGTCAAACCCCACGGGGCCGACCAGCTCAAACCTCTTTTGCTGGAAGGCGCGGCACTGGCCGCCGAGCGCACCCGGGCCGCCAACCTGCCTAAGATCTACACCAGTTCCCGGGAGACCGGCGACCTGATCATGATGGGCATAGGCGGCTTTACCCCCCTCAGCGGCTTCATGACCCGCGCCGACTGGGAGGGCGTGTGCGACGGCATGAAGCTGGCCAATGGCCTGTTCTGGCCCATCCCCATCACCCTGTCCACCGATCACAACAGCGCCGACGCCATCAAGACAGGCACCGATATTGTCCTGGTGGATCGCGACAGTGACGAGGTCATGGCCACCATGAAGGTCACCGAAAAGTACACCATCGACAAAGAACACGAATGCGCCATGGTGTTCAAGACCACCGATCCCGAGCACCCTGGCGTCAAGATGGTGATGGACCAAGGTGAGGTGAACCTGGCCGGACCGGTCAAGGTACTGTCCCAGGGACGTTTCCCCAACGATTTCGCCGACGTCTATATGACGCCGAGCCAGACCCGCAAACTGTTCGAGGAAAAGGGCTGGTCGACCGTGGTGGCCTTTCAGACCCGTAACCCTCTGCACCGTTCCCACGAATACCTGGTGAAGATCGCCATCGAGATCTGCGACGGTGTGATGATTCACTCCTTGTTGGGCAAGCTGAAACCCGGCGATATTCCGTCCAACGTGCGCGTCAAGGCCATCAACGCCCTGGTGGAGAACTATTTCGTCAAAGATACCGTGGTGCAGTCCGGTTATCCGTTGGACATGCGCTACGCCGGACCCCGCGAGGCCTTGCTCCACGCCCTATTCCG
>CAYWIQ010000073.1:0-8759 GCA_964458405.1 uncultured Chromatiaceae bacterium | reverse complement strand
CAGAGTCTTATTCAACAATTGTCCGCAGCCAGCGGGTCCTCTTCCTCTGCGAGCACTACGACGTTGACGACCGGTTCGAGTAGTGATGCGTTGTCGTCATTGGAGCAAAGCTTTCAAAATTTGGTGGACAGTTTGGGTGGCTCCGGTGGTACGGCAAGCCTTGGGGGGTTCCTGCAGACATTCGCCGATAACATGCAGAATGCCAGTGCGGTAGGGAACGTGGTCAAGGCGCAAGCATAAGCTGTTTCCCTTTACCGACGGGTGATCCTGTCTCTTGCAGGATCGAACTTTAGTTTGGATACCTGCGGCCTCCGGGTAGGGGTTGCAGGTATCAATCTTCCGAGCGGGGTCATCAAGATTTAATCTCAACGGTTCCAGGCCGCGAAGCGGGGGTGGGGCGGCTGTCACTGCACTGCCCCTGAGTGACGGTAGGGAGGGGAGGTTTGTTAACATAAATCAATATGTTGATATTTTTGAGGTTGTGGCTTTGGCATAAGGGTGGGCTTGGTTGCTAGGTCGGTTAAGGATACGCTGAATCCGCTCGCCGTATGCCCCCAAAACCTAGTAAAAGCCAGTAGCAAATTGGCTGGGTTTCCCTGTATTCTTTAGCCGCGTGACGATAGGGTTTGCAGGCGCTCGGGCGAATATGTGCGAGTTGTCAATTCCCAAGGCTTGCCAGATTGGCGCGGTGAGGGTTGTTAAAGCGAGGCGGCATCACACCATGCATGTCAAATGCAATGGCCGCTTTAATTCCGCCGTACCAACACTATCCAGAATGATTCATCGACTCGTTAGGTGATGCTAGTCATCATCGCAACGAAGCGATCGCAATGTTATTGGCGATTGAGCGCTTGTGCGCGTTATCTCTGTTTAGGAGCATCATGAACGACATTGATTCAACCTTGGCGGCCCGTGCGCCATACCCCCGGCTTTATTCCGATCATCTAATCCACTTGCTGATTTTTTGCGGCATCGCCGTCGCTTGCATTTTCGCCATCCTGGGACCAGTGTTCCGCCCCAATGTGGAATTTCTCGAAAGGCATGGCTGGAGCGGTTTCATCGTGCGGCCCAGCCTGCTGTGGTTCGCCATGGGCATGGCGCTGTTGGTGCTGCGCACCTTATTGTGGATCCGCTACCGGCCCTTCGCTTCCGTGGGGGAGTTCGACGCGCCCCGGCTGACGGTGGTAATTCCCGCCTACAACGAGGGAGAACTGGTCAAACGCTCTATCCTCTCTGCGGCCGCCGCCAATTACCCCCGCGACCGATTGGAGATAATCGTCATCGACGACGGCAGCCGCGACGATACCTGGCTGCATATCGAGGCGGCGGCGCGCGAATACCCGGACCGGGTGCGCACTATCCGCTTTGCCGAGAACCACGGCAAACGCGCCGCGCTGGCCGCCGGCTTTGAACAGGCGCGTGGCGAAGTCGTGGTGACCGTCGATTCGGACAGTCTGATCGAGGTAGACACATTGTTGGCCATTGCCGGGCCATTCCGAGATCCTCGCGTCGGGGCGGTGGCCGGCAAGGTCAGCGTGCTGAACCGCTTCGATTCCTTGCTGCCGCGCATGATCCATGTGCGTTATGTTCTGTCGTTCGATTTCCTGCGCAGCGCCCAATCCACTTACGGCGCCGTCTACTGCTGTCCCGGCGCACTGTCCGCCTATCGTCTTTCATTGGTGCGCCAGGTGTTGCCCGAGTGGTTGCGCCAGCAGTTTCTCGGCGCAGCATGTACCGCGGGGGAGGATCGCGCCCTTACCAACGACATCCTGGCCCTGGGCTATCAGGCGGTGTACCAGCGCTCGGCGGTGGTACACACATTGGTGCCCGACCGTTACGGTAAGCTGTGCCGCATGTATCTGCGCTGGAATCGCAGCTATATCCGCGAGGAACTGCGTCTGTTAACCAAAGTGTGCAGGAGGCTGCGGCCCGCCGCTTTGGCGATGACCATCATCGACAAGACCATCACCAATCTGCGTTTCCCCATCTCCTATCTGGTCTTGGGTCTGGTGGCGGAACTGATCATCGAAGATCCGTGGATGATAGTGCGCTTGCTGCTGGTGATCGGGCTGACGGCCTTCTTTTATATGCTGTACTACATCAAGAGCGAGCGGAACTGGGAGTTCGCCTACGGGATTCTTTATACCTATTATTCGACGTTTACGATGTTCTGGATCTTTCCCTACGCCCTGCTGACCCTGCGCAGCCGCTCTTGGATGACCCGCTAATCAGGGAGGCGCCTCCCCGACCTGGGCCGGGATGCGGAAATACGGCCCGAACGAAAATGTGCGCCAGGTCCACATCCGGCGGGAAAATTAATGTTGGTTTCAGGTCGGTTCTTATAATGGAACGTTCACGCCTACAGCATCGGCCGGTGTCCGATGCCGTGACTTCAGATGTTAACAAAGCCATCAATGGAGATTGACAATGAAACCACTGCAGCAACGACAAGGGGGTATGCTGGGTAAATTGATGATCGCGGTCGTCGGGGTATCGCCGGCCATCGCCTTCTCAGACAATCAGGATCATGCCATCCGCGAAAGGGTGAGTGCGGGGTTAAATATAGCCGGTGCTGCTCAAACCCTAGTGAACGACAACATGCATAAGGCGTCCTCTGACTTTAGTAGAGGTTGGACCAGTCAGGGATTGAAACGTTTGAATCCGGTCGTTGATACGATTCGGATCGATCCCGCCTCGGGCGTGATCACCGTCAGCTACTCAGAATTGGCCAACGGTGTCAGTGTAACGCTCACGCCTAGCGCCGATGGTGCAGGCTTAGTTGCCGGTCAGGTTCCGTTGGAGGATATCAGTTGGCGCTGTTCGGTCGACAACGCTAGTAACGAAAAATACGTCCCAGAGTTTTGCCGTATGTGAAAAAGGGAGCTTGGAAAGAGGTGCAGGGATGCACAATTGCGGTTTTCGGCGGAGCCGGTGCGGATTGTATTGTTAAGCTCAAGCAAGCAAACAGGTAGATTAATGGTCAGGCGCTAGATCAGATTCAGCCGCCGGGCGCTTTGTATTGGCATCTAGCCCGTCAGGCCTGGGCGGTTAACCTGTTGTAACAGGCCCGTTGCGACCGTCTCGTCGCGGTCCTCTTCTGATGAGGGCCCACTATCAATTTTTTTTCTTTGCGCACTTGCATATTAAGATCAGGTTGCGCAGTGTTGGCTCATCCCCAATATCAGTAAATGTGGCCGATAGTAATACTGGAATTTCAAGGCCATCCGCAGCAAGCATTGTCGTTTTAACATTATGTGACACAGAAGTGCGCTGCAATTTGTCTAAGATGGATAATATCAGTGTCCTGCCTTCTTTAAATAGCCTCCATATAGGTAACCCTACTATATCCCGGTTATCGTATCGTAAGGTATCCCGGCTTATATTATTCGTGCGGTTGATGCTCCCCGTTGTATCTACGATAAACAGCATGTCTGTAAGGCAGAGTAGAACCTTGTCTAAGCGGTTCTTTTCATCTGCAAATGCATCTTCAGTTTGTGTCACCCGAGATAGCAACATATTAAGCCCCTTCACCAGGTCTGCTGTCTCATCGTTGGCGCGCCACTCTAAGTTGTGATCGATAGTCCCATTTTGAGCGGCTTCCAGTGTGGTGTTCGTCAGAAGGGAAATAGGCGCCATAAAGCGTTTGATAACCCAGGCGATGGCAAGCAGCGAAGCCAGCACGCCTGCTAGAAAGATTGACAGATGTTCTCCCGGAGCTGATAAACGGATGCTTGATAGGTTTTAAACGGTACGGCAACAACGGCGCGAAGATTGCGGACGGTCGGGGCGCTTTCTGCGATCATGCAGTCGCAATTTAGAAACCGATAGTGCCCAAAGTATTGGGCGCCGTCGAGTAATGCTCTTGCTCCAATATTGTCGTTAACGGGCGCGGCCGACAGGCGCAGCAGAGGATAACCCTTTCTCGATGAAGAGAGTATATAGCCATTTTCGTTAAACAAGACAAAGAAGCCGCCGGGGGCGACAGTTATGTCAGCGACGGCACTTTCCAGCAACTCCAATGGCAGACTGGCGCGCAAGGTGGTATCCGCATGCTGATCCTCTCCACACCCTTGGCATGCCATATCAACAAATGCGCCGTTGAGCCCTATCGAGAAATAGGGCTTCCCCAATACCGTATGGCCTCTGTTCATGCCTGCGAATCGCAACAAAGCTAGACCTGAAAAATTTTTATAGGTGGTCGAGGGTCTTCCTCCGCTTACTTTCACCTCTTCATGTCCGTCCGGATCTATCAGACTGATTTCCGGAAATAGAATTTCACGCTTTAAGAACTCTTCTTCCAGGGGATGACGCGTTCCATGCAGATAGAATGCTTTGATTGCCTGCTAGGGTTGGTTATTCCTAAGTTAGCGACTTGGGCGGACTTTTTTTGTAGCTGAACTTCATGGCAAAGGTAGGGTTTCCACTGTGCGGCTTTCAATATCAAGTCATCGATATCACCTTGTTAAAAGCATGCTTGAGTAATGATTAAGGCCAGCCGACCGAGATGAATAGATCAGGCGTTGGAAGCTGGCAGAAGTTGACTATGGGACGGCAGGCAGGGCCTGGTCGGAATACCCTGATTCATCCTGTCCGCGGGTAATGGGTATTATGGAAGGACCTTTAAGTTGATGGCGTGCCCGGCGATCCTACTCGGCGCTAGGGCGCCTCGCCCTTCGGGCCGCCGCTGCGCGGCGTTCTCCCTCCGCACACTCCGCGTGCTCCGGTCGTCCAACCCAGCTGATTGATATGTTGTGAGTTCGAATCGTCCATTCCTTCCGGATGTGACAAGGTATCGCTGTTCCGGGAATCCTATAGATGTTTATGGCGCGCCCGGCGAGATTCGAACTCACGACCTTCGCCTCCGGAGGGCGACGCTCTATCCAGCTGAGCTACGGGCGCAGGTGATAACCTGAGGGCGCTTGAGGATACAGCTTGTTCATCCTCACGTCCATATGGAATGCGTGATTTTCGGACAGAAGTTTAGGTGGGGAACGGGGTTACAGGGCATGGGGTGATTTTTTGTTTCGCATGTAGGCGTGGCGATGTCCGTTTTCTTGGGCTCGTCAGTCGTCCTTAGGTCGGTGGACCGCCAAGCTATGCCGTGAGGATGTCTCGGTAGTCGAACGCTGTTGGCGATCAAGTGCCTTGACTGGATTGATAGCGGGATTGCAATCTATAATTAACCCGCCAAGACGCCATCCCTCTAAGTAAGCGTGACGGATAATCCCACGACGCCTTTCCGGGCAAAGCCTGCAAAAAAGTGATACAAAATTTGCGCGGTCCCCGCGCTAATTGTTTTTGACCCCCGGTAAATATCTAATAAACAACACATTATATGTTGGCCTGCTTCGTGCTTCTCCAAATCCGATTATGACGCCGGACGCCGATCTGTGGTTTGCCGGGAGCAACAATGGCCATGATCCTGTTGCATGGACGTTGTTAGCGCCCCGACCATAAGTTGGCGCCCTGCAATTTTGAAGGTGATGCGCTGCGGCGTACTGAAAAGCCTTTTATGCAGGTCACTCCATAATGAGTAATTACGGCATCTCCGCTGCATCGCAGGTGGTGGCTAGCGATGATAATGAGACCCCGTCAACCGAATTGCGTTGCGAGCATGACGCAGGTGGGTTTGTTCTCGTGTCGGATGCCGCGGCTGCGGCCTTGTATCGCCAGTTCCAGATTCTGCGAGCCGAACCGGTATTCGTGGACATATTCAAGCCGATCACCTATCACACTGCAACGCAGTTCGTCGAATCTTTTTCGGCAGCCACGCGACCGCTGTGGGTTATGGGGGGGGTAGAGGCGCCAACCGCCTATTTTTGTTTGCACTCACAGTTACGCCAGCATGACCTCGCTAATCTCGATTTTGGGTATTTCACTGGTTGCCCGGATCCCGGTTCGGAAGAAGCGGTTCGTTTCTGGCGCTATGTACGTGAGCGCGCGGCGGAGCGGAATGTGACGCGCATACAAAGTTTTGTCGTCGCCGGCAGTATGGAAAAGATTTGCCTGTTGGAGTCCCTTGGCTTTCACCAGGAAGGCTTGCTGCGTGAGCATTACTTTCACAATGGCAGATTGCATGATTTGGTCGTACATGCCTGGATGGCGGAGGGCCGTCATGACTAAGCTTGGCCTGGAAAGGATTATGGTGCGCCGTATCGTTCCGGGCGATCGACCCATGTTGCGTCATTGGCTAAACGGACCTGGCGTGCGCCAGGCCATCGAGGACGAACATATTGATTTTTCCAAGTTGCCGGAGACCATGGAGTGGTTTGAAGCGAGCGACCCTTTTTGTGATGGTGCCCTGGGATTGATTGTCGAGGCGATGGGCAAGCCAATCGGTTTGATCCATTTTGCCTGTATCAATTGGATCAATCGCAATGCCGAGGTGATCGTGCTGGTAGGTCCCGGGGAATTGCGCCACTCGTTGGGTGCCGCCATCGTAGTGGAGAAGGTCGGCCACGTGGCGTTCCGTATGCTTAACCTTCATAAGATTTACGCCTTCGTCTATGCCTCCAATCAAGGTGCCCTGTCTGTGTTTCGCAAACTGATGCGCGAAGAGGCATGCCTACGGAATTACGTAAAGTCTAGTCATGGCTTCGGAGACATGTACCTTTTCGGTTTATTGGCCAGCGAATATTTCTTGACTATAGAGAAATTTAAGAAAGGTCATTGATGTTGAACGGGGTGTTCATATGCGTGTAGTTGTCACCGGGTTAGGGATCGTTTCTCCCATCGGCACCGGTACCTCCGTCTTCTGGCAGGCGGCGCTAAACGGTGTTAGCGGCATCCGCCGTATCACGGGTTTTGATACCAATGGTCAACATTCCAAAATAGCGGGAGAAGTTGCGGACTTGGATCCCGCAGCGTATCTATCGCCCAAGACCATCGACCAGACCGATCGCTTTTCACAATTGGCCTTGATCGCCGCAACGATGGCGATTGAAGACGCCGGCGGTCTCGATGTCTATGCCCCTACACGCCTGGCGGTGAGTCTGGGTACGGGGATGGGCGGCTATGCCACTTATGAGTCATCCGCAGCGCGTTATTTCCGCAATCAATCCACGCCGCCTTTTAGTGTGCCTAAGACCATGACCAATGCGGCGGGTGCTTGGATCGGAATCACGCATCACTGTAAGGGGCCGAATCTGACCTTCAGCACCGCGTGTTCCTCAGCCGGACATGCCATCGGCGCCGCGCTGCAGATGTTGCGTAACCGTCAGGTCGATGCGGTAGTCGCAGGCGGTGCCGAGGCCTGTGTGTTGCCGATGACCATGGCCGGGTTCAATGCCCTGCGCGCCTTATCCATCGGATATGACGACTCGCCGCACAAAGCGTCGCGACCTTTTTCTGTAGGGCGTGACGGCTTTGTTATGGCGGAGGGTGCCGCCATCCTTGTGTTGGAGCGTGAGGAGGATGCCCAGCGGCGCGGCGCGAACATGTATGCAGTGCTTGCCGGTTACGGCAGCGCTTGCGATGCATCACATATCGTTTCGCCCGAGGCGGACGGCCAAGTGGCGGCGATGCGCGCCGCCCTGTCCGATGCCGGTATGAGCGGTGAGGCGGTCGGCTATATCAATGCCCATGCGACCTCCACCCCGGTAGGCGATGTCATTGAAACGCGCGCCATCAAAGAATGTTTTGGGCCCCGCGCCAAGGATATCGCCATCAGTGCCACTAAATCCCTGCTGGGCCATACCATCGGCGCGTCGGCCGCCATCGGCAGCATTGCCACGATAATGAGCTTATGCAGCGGCATCATTCATCCTACTGTAAATTGCGATGAGGCGGACCCTGAATGCGATCTGGATTACACGCCCAACACGGCGAGAGAACATAGGGTGCAGGTCGGCTTATGTAACGCCTTCGGTTTCGGTGGCAACAACGTAAGCCTGGTTTTTTCCAAAATTTAGTGAAAGTAGAGGTGGACTTCTATGGATACGCCTAATATTGAGTCGAAAGTTATTACATTCATAAAAGAGACGGTTCATCAAGAGGATCCTATCGAGATCAAGACGTCCACGCGTTTCAGCGATCTCGGTCTGGATTCCTTGGATATTGCGCAGTTACTGTTTGAGGCCGAGGATACCTTTGGAATCTCCTTCGATATGGAAAAGGCTGCAAACATTAGTTCCGTCGGTGATATCGCCAACTACATTACCATTCATCACGCGACCACGGCGGCGTAGTTGATAGTTTGTCATGCCGGCGTCGATGGGCCGCAGTGGGGCTTGCATGATCGAAGCACGCTTGCCTGCATCTTGGTAATGGGAAGTAGGGTAAATTGTTGTCCCTTTGCCGCTAACATCATCGCCAGGCATTGTGGTTGGTAGCAAAAATTGTATTGGCGGTCTTTTTACTATCAGCTGCCAGTTGTCTGGCCGGCCAATACGGCTTGGATGTCGATATCGCAGGACAATATGCGCCGGCAGCCGCCGATGTCAGCGGCGAGGCATGGCATCGCCGCGTTTATCATCATGATTCGTCCCGCTTGTGGAATGGCTTATATATAAAAGAAGGCGCCGACTGGGAGATCAATCCCGCCTATGGTCGTGTCGGCGCTTTTGTGGAGTGGATGCCTGCTGCAGTCCTGCAATTGCGTGCCCAACTCGATCGATATGCCTTCTTCGGTGCCAATGGTTCGTTATTGATCTATTCGGACGCCAAGGCGCCGTTCGGCTCCGCGGATTATAAGCAGCGTCGCGGCCAAGAGATCTCTGCGCAGGCCAATCGCCTCCTGCTGCAGCCGACCTTGCAGGTCA
>CAYWIQ010000072.1:0-8816 GCA_964458405.1 uncultured Chromatiaceae bacterium | reverse complement strand
CGTCCAGTTCGGCGTTCATGCTCTGCTGGTTGTTGATGAAATAAGGGGAGAGGTAACCGCGATCGAACTGCATACCCTCGACCACGTCCAGATCGTTCTCCAGGCCTGAACCCTCTTCCACGGTGATCACGCCTTCCTTGCCGACCTTATTCATGGCATCGGCGATGATCTTGCCGATCTCCTCATCGGAGTTGGCGGAGATGGTGCCCACCTGGGCGATGGCCTTGTTGTCGGTGCAGGGCTTGGAGAGCTTCTTCAGCTCCGTTGTCGCCGCGGCGACGGCCTTATCGATACCACGCTTGAGGTCCATGGGGTTCATGCCGGAGGCCACCGACTTCATGCCTTCACGCAGAATGGCTTGGGCCAGCACCGTGGCGGTGGTGGTACCGTCACCGGCCACATCGGAGGTCTGGGAAGCGACTTCCTTCACCATTTGAGCGCCCATGTTCTCGAACTTGTCCTGCAGTTCCACCTCTTTGGCCACGGACACGCCGTCCTTGGTGATGGTGGGGGCGCCGAAGCTCTTCTCCAGCACCACGTTGCGGCCCTTGGGGCCCAGGGTCACCTTGACGGCATTGGCCAGAATATTGACCCCCTTGACCATGCGCGTGCGGGCATCGTCACTAAACCGTACTTCTTTCGCTGCCATATTCAATCCTCCAAAAAATTTGCAAACTTAATCGCTTAACCTTCCAATACGGCCATGATGTCGTCTTCGCGCATCACTACCAGATCCTCGCCGTCGACCTTGACCTCGGTCCCGGAATACTTGCCGAACAACACCTTGTCGCCGACCTTGACATCCAGGCCACGCACGTCGCCGTTGTCGAGGATCTTGCCGTTACCCACGGCGGTGACCTCGCCGCGAATCGGCTTCTCGGTGGCGCTATCCGGAATCACGATCCCGCCCGCCGACTTACGCTCTTCCTCGAGGCGGCGGATAATGACACGATCATGCAATGGACGAATCTTCATTCGCAAATCTCCCTTATCAATTAAAACAATTAGTTAAAAACAGTCTCGGAGCGCTGCCCACACGGCTGTTAGCACTCGCGCTCAGTGAGTGCCAATAATAATATGGGCGATTATGCCAGAGTCAAGGCATCACGCGAATAAAATTTTCGACCGAACCGGCCGACCAATCGGAGATCAAGAGCGATCGTCTTCGCGGGTGAAGTCCCCTTCAATAATTCGGGGACCACGGGGAGGGGAGCGGGGGCCGTCGGGACCGGGCGGGACATCTTTGGACACGAAGCGCCGCAACAGGATGCGCCGTACCGTGGGGATGAAACATAAAATACCCAGGGCGTCGGTGAAAAACCCCGGGATGATCAGCAGCAGCGCGCTGAGCCAGCCGCTGCCGGCATCGACCAATTCCGCGGCGGGAAACCGCCCTTGCGTCAGGGCGAGATTGAGCTGTTGTTGCAGCGCCGCCCCCTGCATGCGCATCAAGGCGACACCCAGCATGGAAGTGGCCACGGCCAGTATCACCATGGGCAAAAAACCAATCCACTCGGCCACCTTGAAGAACAAGTACAATTCCAGCAAAGCGCCGGTGAGCAATAAAATCGAAAATCTTGGAAAAAGCATGGTACGAAGGTAACGCTCCTGAAGGCTTAACTCAAGGCATACCCCGGCAAGCGACACCGCTCAACCCCTTTGCTACAATTGAGACCGTCATGACCAGCGACCATTGCTTAATAGTGAGCACCTGCCCCGACGCGGCGTGTGCGGAGCAGATCGCCCGGTCGCTGCTCGACCGCAAACTCGCCGCCTGCGTCAATGTCCTGCCGGGCGTTAAGTCTTTTTACACCTGGAAGGGAAATTGTGAAAATGACGAAGAGCATTTGCTCCTGATTAAGACATTATCGGGTGCTTACTCGGTGGTGGAGAAGGCCATTCTCGAGTTGCATCCCTATGAACTTCCTGAAATCATTGCAGTCCCAATTGCAGCCGGCCTGCCCGATTACTTGACCTGGATCACCCAAAACACCACCGCACCGGTTTAGACTACCGCGGCTGATCGCACGTTTCAGACAAGCAAGTTGTTTAGGAGTCTTCATTCCGCTATGAATTTCCGATTCTCGCCATGCCGCTGAGCACGACCCGCCTTTCACCGTTTTCACCCCGATCGGGATGGCTCGCCCTCGCGTTTTGGCTGTGGATCAGCGTCGCCGGGGCAGCGGGACTGAATCCGCAAGACATCCTGACGCCCGATCAGGCCTTCAAATTTTCCGCCCAAGCGGTCGCCGCCGACATTGTGCGGGTGAAATGGCAGATTGCCGACGGCTATTACATGTACCGGGATAAGATCCATTTCAAATCGGACAATCCCAAGGTCAAACTGGCGGACCCGGTCTTCCCGCCGCCCACCCAAATCAAAAACGATCAATATTTCGGCAAAGAGGCGATCTACCGCCACTCGCTTAGTGTCGACCTCCCGGTGTTGCGCCAGCGCGGCAGTAAGCCATTAAACTTCACCCTCACCGCCACCGTCCAGGGCTGCGCCGACGCCGGTCTGTGTTTCCCGCCTCACCCGCAACACACCGCACTCCAACTCGCCGCTGTGGCCCCACCCTTCGCCACTCCGCAAAACGAAGGGGGAAAAGGGTTTTTCAGTGCCCTGCGCAATCGGCTGGGGCTGGGTGACGACAATCAGAAGTTCCTCGATCCCGATCAGGCCTTCATTTATCAAGCCGAGGTCACCGACCCGAATCATATCCTGGTGCGCTGGCAGATCGCCAAGGGCTACTATCTCTATCGCAAGAAGTTCTCGTTCAAATTGCGCGACGCCAAGGGCGTCAGCCTGGGTGAATACACCTTTCCCCATGGCGTGGGAAAGCATGACGAGACCTTCGGCCACACTCAGGTCTATTACAACCAGGTTCAGACCACCCTGCCGCTGAAGGTCAGCGCCGGGGCCGCCCGTAATGTGACACTGGAGAGCCACTATCAAGGTTGCGCCGACGCGGGACTGTGCTACGCCCCCATCACCAAAACCTCGGCGCTTATCCTGGCGGCCAACAGCGCCGGCGGAACTGCCAGCGGCGGCGCGACCACCCAAGCACCGGCATTCGTCTCCGAGCAAGACCGCTTGGCCCATTCCCTGGTAAGCGGTAACCGCTTCGTTACCCTTTTGCTGTTTTTCGGTGCGGGGTTATTGCTGGCCTTTACCCCCTGCATGTTTCCCATGCTGCCCATCCTGTCCAGCATCATTGTCGGCCAGGGGCCGGAGGTCACCACCGGCAAGGCCTTCCGCCTGTCCTTGGCCTATGTGCTGGCCATGGCCGTCACCTACACCTTCGCCGGCGTGCTCGCCGGCCTGTTCGGCGCTAACCTCCAGGTCGCCTTCCAAAATCCCTGGGTGATCGGTTCGTTCAGCACCTTGTTCGTGCTATTGGCCCTGTCCATGTTCGGATTCTATAACCTGCAGATTCCCAGCAGCTGGCAGACTAAAATCAGCCAGGTCAGCAACCGCCAGAAGTCCGGAAGCCTGGTCGGCGCCTCCATCATGGGAATGTTGTCGGCACTGATCGTCGGCCCCTGCCTGGCGGCGCCGTTGGCGGCGGCGTTGATCGTCATCGGCCAGAGCGGTAATGCGGTCCTGGGCGGCACCGCCTTGTTCGCCCTCAGCCTGGGCATGGGCGTCCCATTGCTGGCCGTCGGCACCTCCGCAGGCAAATGGCTACCCAGGGCCAGCGGCTGGATGGACACAATCAAATCCATCTTCGGCGTGATGTTGCTGGCGCTGGCGATCTGGATGCTGGACCGCATCATCCCGGCCCAGATCACCTTGGCCTTGTGGGGCATACTGCTGGTGATGTCCGCCATCTACATGGGCGCCTTGGAACGGCTGCAAACCGAAGCCACCGGCTGGCAAAAATTCTGGAAAGGTTTGGGGCTGGTACTAATCATCTATGGCGGCACCATGATCATCGGGGCGACCGGCGGGGGCAGCAACCCGTTGCAACCCTTGCGCGGCATGAGCATCGCCAGCGGTAATACCCAATCGCCCAGCGACACGTTGACATTCGCCCCCGTCAAAGGCGTCACCGGCCTGGAACAGGCCATACATAACGCCGGCGGCAAGCCGATCATGCTGGATTTTTATGCCGACTGGTGCGTGAGCTGCAAGGAGATGGAACACCAGACCTTCACCGATCCGGCGGTGCACAAGGCGCTGCAAAAAGTAGTCTTGCTACAGGCGGACGTTACCGCCAACGACGCCGACGATCAGGCCTTGTTGAAACATTTCGGCATCTTCGGCCCGCCGTCCATCATGTTCTTCGATGCCAATGGTGAAGAACGCCGCGCCTTCCGCATCGTCGGCTTTCAGGGACCACAGGAATTCACCGCCCACGTTGCGCAGGCGCTAAGCAGCCAATCGCTATGAAAGTCACCCGTCTCATCGCCAGCGTGGTGGTCGGTGCTGCCGTACTGGCGTTGGGATTCGGTATCGTCACCCATTGGCCGCAAAATGACCGCACATCCCAGGCAACCGACCAACAACAGGCCCAGGCAGCTGACCAATCGCCCATGATCAGCCAACCGCGACCGGCTTTCACCATGCCCGACCTCCAAGGTAGACAACGGAACATCAGCGAATGGGACGGCAAGGTCCTGGCGGTCAATTTCTGGGCCACCTGGTGCGAACCCTGTAAACAGGAAATCCCCAATTTCAATACATTGCAAAAGCAATACGGAGGCAAGGGCTTTCAATTCGTCGGGGTGGCACTGGACGACCTGGACGCGGTTCAGGACTACCTTAAGACGGCCACCATCGACTACCCGGTGCTGGTCGGAGAAGACGAGGCCGGCAAGATCGCCAGCCGCTACGGTGACGACGAAGGGGTGGTGCCTTATACGGCCTTTATCAACCGCAAGGGCCAAATCGCCTTCATACAGTACGGCGCCATGTCCCCAGACCTGGCCCGCCAGGTCATCCAATCACTGCTGTAACCTGTTTCGACACCCAACCTCATCCTAAGCTGACGCCAATTCGCGGCGAACTGCCGCGAATTGGCGCGAAGATTGGCCAATATGGACAAATTGCGTCACCTTATGCAGAATGGCGCCAATGTTTGCGGCTGG
The DNA here is from genome assembly GCA_964458405.1 of uncultured Chromatiaceae bacterium. Lineage (GTDB taxonomy): Bacteria > Pseudomonadota > Gammaproteobacteria > DRLM01 > DRLM01 > JARRQJ01. The sequence continues at coordinate 3,725 of CAYWIQ010000072.1, read as the reverse complement.
CGGGACGGCTTATCGCGCCGACCCACCGCTCATTGAGGGTTTGCTAAAGAATTAAAGAAATGAGGCTATGCTCCTCGTTTCTACTTTTAAGGATAGGACATGGCGACGCTGCTGGTACTGCATGGACCCAATTTGAATCTCCTCGGCACCCGGGAACCTGCTCACTACGGACGCACCAGTCTCGACACCATTAACAAACACCTGGACGCCATCGCCACCGCCGCCGGGCATCAGTTGGCGACGTTTCAAAGCAACGCCGAACACGATCTCATCGATCGTATCCACGCCGCCGGTGACGAAGGGATCGCCTTTATCATTATCAATCCGGGCGCCTTTACCCATACCAGCGTGGCGTTGCGCGACGCCTTACTCGCGGTGCAAATCCCCTTTATCGAGGTTCACCTCTCCAATATTTATAAACGTGAAGACTTCCGCCACCACTCTTATTTTTCCGATGTGGCAGTGGGCGTCATCAGCGGATTGGGGGATCAAAGCTACGAATTGGCGCTGCAGGCCGCGCTGCGGCATCTCACTAACAAGTAACCAACTCTACGACGGATCACCATGGATATACGCAAGGTAAAAAAACTCATCGAACTATTGGAAGAATCCGGCGTCGCCGAACTGGAAATCCGTGAGGGAGAAGAATCGGTTCGCATCAGCCGCCATCCCGTCGGCGGTGCAACCATGTACATGGCGCCTCCCGTGGCGATGCCCGCCCCCGCAGCGGCACCCGCCACATCCGCCGCCCCCGCAGCGGCGGCGGCCACCGAGACCAGCCTCCCCAGCGGCCACGTGGTCACCAGCCCCATGGTCGGGACCTTCTATCGTTCCTCGGCGCCGGGCAACAAGGCCTTCGTCGACGTCGGGCAGCGAGTCGATGTCGGCGAGACCTTGTGCATTATCGAAGCCATGAAGATGTTCAATCAAATCGAGGCGGACAAGGCGGGGGCGATCAAGGCCATCCTGGTGGAAAACGGCCAACCGGTGGAATACGGCCAGCCGTTGTTCGTCATTGAATAATAATCATCACATTTCAGCCCACGGTGTCCGAATCCATGTTGGATAAAATTGTCATTGCCAACCGCGGCGAAATCGCCCTACGCATCTGGCGCGCCTGCCGGGAACTCGGCATCAAGACGGTGGCCATACACTCCACCGCCGATCGCGATCTCAAGCACGTACGCCTCGCCGACGAATCGGTGTGCATCGGCCCGCCGGCCGCCGCCCAGAGTTATCTCAACGTACCGGCGGTGATCAGTGCCGCCGAGGTCACCGACGCCGTCGCCATCCATCCCGGCTACGGTTTCCTTTCCGAAAACGCCGACTTTGCCGAGGCGGTGGACCGCAGCGGTTTCATCTTCATCGGCCCACGCCCAGAAACCATCCGCCTGATGGGCGACAAGATCTCGGCCAAGGAGGCCATGAAGAAGGCCGGCATCCCCTGCGTCCCCGGCTCCGACGGTCCCCTGAGCGACGATCCCGACGAGATCGTAACCCTCGCCAAAGAGATCGGTTTCCCGGTGATTATCAAGGCCGCCGGCGGCGGCGGCGGGCGCGGAATGCGGGTGGTGCACAGCGAGGCAACATTGCTAAATTCGGTTTCGCTCACCAAGAGTGAGGCGGCGGCGGCCTTCGGCAATGCCACCGTCTACATGGAAAAGTTTCTGGAAAACCCTCGCCACATCGAGTTTCAGGTCCTGGCCGACGGCCAGGGCAACGCCATCCACCTCGGCGAGCGCGATTGTTCCATGCAACGCCGCCATCAAAAGGTCATCGAAGAGGCACCGGCACCCGGTATCCCGGAGGACCTGCGCAACAAGATGGGTAAACGCTGCGCCCAAGCGTGCATCGAGATCGACTACCGCGGTGCGGGCACCTTTGAATTTCTCTACGAGGACGGCAACTTTTATTTCATCGAGATGAACACACGTCTGCAGGTAGAACACCCTGTGACCGAAATCATTACCGGTATCGACATCGTCAAGGAACAACTCAAGATCGCTGCCGGCGAACCTTTGTCCTATAAGCAAAAGGACATCGTCTTCCAAGGCCACGCTATTGAATGCCGCATTAACGCCGAGGATCCTAAAACGTTCACCCCCTCCCCGGGCACGGTCAGCCTCTATCATCCGCCCGGCGGGCCGGGAGTGCGGGTGGACACTCACATCTACACCGGCTACACCGTACCACCGTATTATGATTCCATGATCGGCAAACTCATCGCCTTCGGTGATGACCGCCATATGGCCTTGGCACGCATGCGCACCGCCCTCACCGAAATCGTTGTCGAAGGCATCAAGACCAATGTGGCACTGCACCGCGATATCTTGGGCGAGGGTGCATTCCAAACCGGGGGAACCAATATCCATTTCCTGGAACGTCAACTCATGGGACCCGCTATATAGGCCGAAATCTCAGTGCCTTCAGCAAACCTTATGTATGGCTTGGCTACGCATCACAGTGGACAGCACCTCCCACGATCCTGAGCACCTTTCCGAACTGCTCAGTACGGCGGGCGCAGTCTCCGTCACCTTCGAAGACGCCGCCGACCAACCGGTCCTCGAGCCCTTGCCGGGAGAAACCCATTTGTGGTCCCAAACCCGGGTAAGCGCTCTGTTTGCCGACGACACCGATAGCGACGCTATAAGCGATGTATTGCGCCGCGACAGCGGCGATCCGGCGTTAAATATCATCGTTGAAACAGTGGAAGATCAAGATTGGACACGGGCCTGGATGGATCAATTCCAGCCGCTGCGTTTTGGCCGTCGACTGTGGATATGCCCCCATTGGCACACCCCGCCGCAACCGAACGATGTCAACATCATGCTCGACCCCGGCCTGGCCTTCGGCACCGGCACCCACCCCACCACCGCCCTATGCCTGGAATGGCTGGACGCCCAGGACATACGCGATGATAACCTCATCGACTACGGCTGCGGCTCGGGCATCCTGGCCATCGCCGCGGCAAAATTAGGCGCACACCGGGTGTGGGCGGTGGATTACGATCCCCAGGCACTCACCGCCACTGGAAATAACGCCGCCGCCAACGCTGTCGATCAAACTATTGCGATCCACTCGCCCGACACCCTACCCGAGATCTTGGCGGATGTCTTGATAGCCAACATCCTCTATGGCCCCTTGTTGGAGCTCGCCCCCCGCTTCGCCAAACTTGTGCGACCCGGTGGAAAACTAGTACTGTCGGGGATCTTGCACGACCAAGCCGAGCCGTTGCTGGAAAAATATTGCACTTGGTTTAACATGGAACCGGTCGCGACCCGAGACGAATGGGTCAGGCTGAGCGGGCAACGCAACGATGCCGCCCACTGATCGTTAGGTTGTGCAGCACTAGGTTTGTTAAAGAAGGGACGCGCCACCCCGCATGTTTACCCGATGCCCGCAATGTAACACCGTCTTTCGGATTTACGCCGCACAATTGACCCAAGCACATGGACAGGTCCGCTGTGGTATATGCGACCAACGCTTCAACGCCTTGGAAAATCTAAGCGAGGCTCCCAATGGCTTTGCCGTACAACCGCCTACGGCAAATATGCCAACGACAGCGGAATCGTTTACGCAAGCAGACCGGCCCATCGGACAGGAGACACAACCCTCTACACCAGAAATCGAGATAATCGAACCGGAGATTGAGATAGCAGTCGTGGACCTTGAGCCCGAACCCGAACCCGAACCCGAACCCGAACCCGAACCCGAACCCGAACCCG
>CAYWIQ010000071.1:0-8822 GCA_964458405.1 uncultured Chromatiaceae bacterium | reverse complement strand
ATTTCTCTCGGGAAAACACACCCAACCAAAAGCGACGCCATCATTAAAGTCACAAAGAACTTCATGAGAAAGCGGATATAATGGAAAAAAATACGTGCACTACGATTAACGTTACTTCTTTTCTAATTGACTGACGTCGCGCACAGCCCCCCGCGCCGCACTGGTGGTCATCGCCGCATAGGCCCGCAACGCCGCTGATACCTGGCGCTGGCGATTCACCGGCTTCCACGCCGCCGCTCCCTTGGCCCCCATGACGGCGCGGCGCTTGGCCAAGGTCTTATCATCAATCGCGACATTGATGGTGCGTTTAGGGATATCGATCTCAATCACATCGCCTTCCTCGATCAACCCTATGGCACCACCTTCCGCCGCCTCGGGCGAAACATGGCCGATGGACAGGCCCGACGTGCCGCCGGAGAAGCGGCCATCGGTGATCAATGCGCATTGCTTGCCCAGGCCCTTGGATTTGAGGTAGCTGGTGGGGTAGAGCATCTCCTGCATGCCGGGCCCGCCGCGCGGCCCTTCGTAGCGAATGATCACCACGTCGCCGGGCTTCACCTTGTCATTGAGAATGCCGTCCACCGCCGCTTCCTGGCTCTCGAAAATGCGCGCCGGCCCGGAGAACACCAAGATACTTTCGTCCACGCCGGCGGTCTTGACGATACAACCGTCCTCGGCGATGTTGCCGTGCAACACCGCCAGGCCGCCCTCCTGACTGTAGGCGTGCTCATAGTCGCGGATACAACCGTTTTCACGATCCACATCCAGCTTGTCGTAGCGGCGGTTCTGGCTGAAGGCCTCGGTGGTAGGCACGCCGCCCGGCGCGGCGCGATAGAATTCGCGCACCTCATCGTATTCGGTGTTGCACACATCCCAGTGTTCCAGGGCCTCGCCCATGGTGCGGCTGTGCACCGTCGGCAGTTGTCGGTGGATCAACCCGGCACGGTCCAGCTCCGCCAGTATCCCCAACACACCACCGGCGCGGTGCACGTCTTCCATATGGTATTGCTGGGTGCTGGGCGCGACCTTGCATAAGTGACGCACCTTGCGCGACAGGCCGTCCATATCCTTCATCGTGAAGTCGACGCCCGCCTCCTGGGCGGCGGCCAGCAGATGTAACACCGTGTTGGTGGAACCGCCCATGGCGATGTCCAGCGACATGGCGTTCTCGAAGGCCTTGTAATTGGCGATGCTGCGCGGCAATACGCTGGCGTCGTCTTGCTCGTAATAACGACGCGCCAAGTCGACGGCAAGTTTACCGGCCTTGAGGAACAGCTGCTTGCGGTCGGCATGGGTGGCCAGCAGACTGCCGTTGCCGGGCAGGGAAAGTCCCAGGGCCTCGGTGAGACAGTTCATGGAATTGGCGGTAAACATACCGGAACAGGAGCCGCAAGTAGGACAGGCGGAACGTTCCATGGCGCCGACGTCGTCGTCGCTCATCTTGGAATCCGCCGCCGCAACCATTGCATCCACCAAGTCCACGTGAAGTTGCTTGCCGCCCAGGCGCACCTTACCCGCCTCCATGGGTCCGCCGGAGACGAACACCGCGGGGATGTTAAGGCGCAGCGCGGCGTTGAGCATGCCGGGGGTGATCTTGTCGCAATTGGAGATGCACACCAGGGCGTCGGCGCAGTGGGCGTTGACCATGTACTCGACGGAATCGGCGATGATCTCGCGGGACGGCAGGCTATAGAGCATGCCGCCGTGGCCCATGGCGATGCCGTCGTCCACGGCGATGGTGTTGAACTCCTTGGCGACGCCGCCGGCGCGTTCGATCTCGCGCGCCACCAACTGCCCCATGTCCTTGAGATGAACATGGCCGGGAACGAACTGGGTAAAGGAATTGGCGACGGCGATAATCGGCTTGCCGAAATCATCATTTTTCATGCCGGTGGCGCGCCACAGGGCGCGGGCGCCGGCCATGTTGCGGCCATGAGTGGTGGTGCGGGAACGATACTCGGGCATGGGAGACTCTAAGTTGATTAAAGTGGAAGGTTAACGATAGCAAATGCGGGCTCGAAACGCACTCGCGAGCTCCCATCCACCACTAGGCTTGTTACTCGCCGGAAGCCTTTTTTTCCTTGCTTTCCAGGGCAGTGGCGGCCTTCCGCTTTTTTATCCGCTGTTTAAGGATGAAATAAAACACGAACACCGCCAAGACAAACAATATCGAGCCAATTTCCATAAACCACACCAGGCCGCCCATGTGGCCTTGCAGTCCCGCCTCAGATGATGATGATGACATATTGATTCCCCTCTTCTCCTGGCACCAATGGTAGCGGTCTTTGGCGGCATTAGAAAGCACCCCGTTCAACACTTCAGGGACCCTCTGTTAAAGTACGCCCATCGTCCACCCCGGGGATAACATGACGGACCGCAGTAACAATACACTCGCCGCGTGGCATGAGTTTATACACACACCGTTGGCGGAAAGACTCGCCCGCCATCGACGCGACAAGGAAACCAATCGGTGTCTAACGCTGTTCCATACGGCGGTAGAAACCGTTCCCGCTTATCGCAGTTTTCTCGCGGCGCATGGGGTTACTGCCGACGACGTCAAAACCGAAGCGGATTTCCAAAACCTGCCCTTAACCACCAAGCAGAATTACATGCGCGCCTATTCCTTGGCGGAACGCTGCCTCGACGGCGAGCTGTCGGGCTGCGATATGTTGGCGATCTCTTCGGGCTCCACCGGCACACCCATGATCTGGCCGCGCACAGTCATTCATGAATTGGATATTGCCTACCGCTTCGAGCAAGTCTTTTATGCCTTCCATGCCGACCAGCGTTCCACGCTGGCGGTGGTGTGTTTCGCCATGGGCAGCTGGGTGGGCGGCATGTTCACCGCCGCCTGCTGCCGCCACCTTGCCGCCAAGGGTTACCCCATCACCACCGTCACCCCCGGCAACAAAAAAGACGAGATCTTCCGCATCGTCACGGAACTCGGACCGTACTTTGAGCAAGTGGTTTTGCTGGGTTATCCGCCCTATATCAAGGACATCATCGACAGCGGCCGCGCCGCAGGCATCGAATGGCCGCGCTACCGACCCAAGCTGGTATTCGCCGGCGAGGTCTTCAGTGAGGAGTGGCGGGCGTTGGTGTGCGAACGCATCGGCGCCGCCGATCCCGCTGTCGCCACTGCAGCGTTGTACGGCACCGCCGACGGCGGGGTGTTGGGTAATGAGACGCCGCTCAGCATTGGGATTCGCAAGTTCTTTGCCACCCATCCCGCCGCGGCGCGCGAGGTCTTCGGCGAGTCGCGTCTGCCGACCCTGGTCCAATACGACCCGCTCAGCCGTTACTTCGAGACGCATGACGGTACCCTGGTGGTGAGCGGCGACAGTGGCGTGCCGTTGCTCCGCTACCACATCGCCGACAAGGGTGGCGTTATCCCCCATGAAGAGATGATTCGCATCATTACCGACAGCGGCGGCAAACAACTCACTGAAGCACTGTTTAGCGGAGGACGCGGCGTATGGGCTATGCCATTTGTCTATTTGTTCGGCCGCGCCGATTTTACCGTGTCCTACTTCGGCGCCAACGTCTATCCCGAGAACATCAGTGTCGGTTTGGAGCAGGCGGCGGTGCGCGACTGGGTAAGCGGCAAATTCGTGCTGCAGGTGGTGGAGACCGCTGACCGCAACGAGGCCTTAAGCATCGTAGTGGAATTGTTGCCGGGCGTTCACGGCGATGAGACTATATGTAACGCCATCGCTGACGCCATCGTGGAACAATTGCGTCGACTCAACAGCGAGTTCGCCAATTACGTCCCGGCGGAATATCAACGACCGCTGATCATGTTGAAAACCCACGGCGATCCCGAATGGTTTCCGGTTGGGGTCAAGCATCGTTACACCAGGAAAGGTTAACAAGGGGAATGAAAGACACGCCCCAACAAATCCTCCGCGACGTATTCGGCTACGAACGCTTTCGTTCGCCGCAGGATCAAGTCATCGCCGCGCTCATGACCGGCGACGATGCCTTGGTGCTCATGCCTACCGGCGGCGGCAAATCCCTGTGCTACCAGATCCCGGCCATCGCCCGCCCCGGTACAGGCATCGTGGTCTCGCCATTGATCGCCCTCATGCAGGATCAAGTGGCGGGACTGCGCCAGGCCGGGGTACGCGCCGCCTTCCTCAACTCCACCCTCGATGCCCCGACGGCGCGCAAAGTCGAGGATCAATTGCTACGCGGCGAACTTGACCTGTTGTACATCGCGCCCGAACGGTTGATGACCGAACGCACCCTGGACTTGCTGGCACGTACCGAGATCGCGTTGTTCGCCATCGACGAGGCCCATTGCGTATCCCAATGGGGCCACGATTTCCGCCCTGAATACATTAAGCTTTCGGTGTTACACCAGCGTTTCCCCACCGCGCCGCGTATCGCCCTGACCGCCACCGCCGACGAGCCCACCCGCCGCGAGATCATCTCCCGCCTCGCCCTGGAGCAGGCGCGGGTCTTCATCAGTGGTTTCGACCGCCCCAACATCCGCTACCGCATCGCCCAGGCCGACGGCCGAGGCGGCAGCGCCCGCGAGCACCTGTTGCGTTTCATCCGCAGCGAGCACGATGGCGACGCCGGCATCGTCTATTGCCTGTCGCGCAAGCGGGTGGAGGAGACCGCCGCCTGGCTGGAGACCCAGGGACTGACCGCGTTGCCCTACCACGCCGGGTTAAGCGCCGAGACACGCGAGCGCCACCAAGCGCGCTTCCTCAACGAGGAGGGGGTGATCATCGTCGCCACCATCGCCTTCGGGATGGGAATAGACAAGCCCAACGTGCGCTTCGTCGCCCACCTCAATCTCCCCAAGAGCGTCGAGGCCTATTACCAGGAAACCGGCCGCGCCGGGCGTGACGGTCTGGCGGCGGACGCCTGGATGATCTACGGTCTGCAGGATGTCATCACTCTGCGTCAGATGTTGGAAACATCGGAGGCCGACGACAGCCACAAACGCATTGACCGCCACAAGCTGGACGCCATGTTGGGTCTGTGCGAACTCACTGGCTGCCGCCGCCAGGCGCTGCTGGCCTACTTTAACGACACCTTGGCCGAAGCCTGCGGCAATTGCGACAATTGCCTGGACCCGCCACAGACCTGGAACGCCTCGCTGCCTGCACAGAAGGCCTTGTCCTGCGTACACCGTACCGGTCAGCGCTTCGGTGTGAATTATCTGGTGGAGGTATTGCTGGGCAAGGACAATGAACGCATCCGCCGTTTCGGCCATGACGGATTGAGCACCTTCGGCATCGGCCAGGAACTAAGCAACAGTGAATGGCGCGGCCTGTTTCGCCAACTCATCGCCCGCGGTCTGCTGGCGGTGGATCTGGAAGGCCACGGCGCCTTGCGCCTTACCGACGCCTGCCGGCCGATACTGCGCGGTGACCTGCAACTGATGCTCCGCCGCGACACGAGGCCGGCGAAGACGAAAAGGGTGCGTACCCGCACCACCACCTTCGCCGACGAGGACGACAACCGTTTATGGGAGGCCTTGCGTGCATGCCGCCGGGCGATCGCCGCCCTCCAGGGGGTACCGCCCTACCTGGTGCTCCACGATGCCACCTTGACGGAAATGGTGGAACTGCGACCACGGTCCTTGGCGCAGTTGGCGGAGATCTCAGGCGTCGGCAGCCGTAAACTCGACGCCTACGGCGCGGATTTTCTCGATGCTATCCTAAACCACGAATTCGGCACTCAACAGCCGCTACCCGGCAAATCGAGTGCGGAAACCACCTGAGCCACCGCGCTCAAGCACACACCATTGTCGCCTAGCCCAAAGCCCATGCTTGAATCGTAATCGCCGTGGCGCGGCGCCGTCACGAATCCCGCACCGCAATCACCCATACTCCCTAGGCCCGCAATGCTTTAAAATAAACCGCTTGAACTTACTTGTTTCGCCGGAGACTTCCGTTTTGGCCAAGATTGAACAACTGGAAAAAAAGCTGCTCCATTACCTGGGCAAGGCCATCGCCGATTACAACATGATCCAGAAGGGCGACCGGATAATGGTGTGCCTGTCGGGCGGCAAGGATTCCTTTACCCTATTGCATTTGCTGCACCAGCTGCGCAAGCGCAGCCGCAATCGATTCGAAGTGTTTTCCTATACCCTGGATCAGAAGCAGCCGGGGTGGGACGACCGTGCCCTGCGTGCCTGGCTGGAGGCGCACGATTATCCCTATGAGATCGCCGCCAAGAATACCTACGCCGTGGTCACGGATAAGATCCCGGAAGGCAAAACCTATTGTTCGCTGTGCTCGCGGCTGCGGCGCGGCACCATCTATGAATATGCATCGCGACACGGTTTCACCAAGATTGCCCTGGGACATCACCGCGATGATCTGATCCAGAGCCTGTTAATGTCTATCCTCTATAACGGGCAGGTACGCACCATGCCGCCCAAGCTGCTCACCGATGACAAACGCAATATCGTGATCCGCCCCCTGGCCTACTGCCAGGAAAAGGACATCGCCGCCTATGCCGAATTGCAGGGATTTCCCATCATCCCCTGTAACCTGTGCGGCTCCCAGGAAAATCTTGCCCGCAAACGGGTCAAACGACTGATCGACGATCTCACTGCCGAGAATCCCAAGGTCCCCAGCAGCATGTTACATGCGCTGGGGAAAATACTACCGAGCCAGTTGATGGATCGGGATCTGTGGGACTTTAAAAATCTGGAACAACAACGGTTGAACCCAGAAGCGACAACGGCTGAAACGGAGGATAGATCAGCGCTTGATACACAGTGGACGCAAGCAGGTTGAAAGTCTGATCATCTCATCGAACGCTTGATTTATGGCCAAGATTTGAACAAGCGAGCATAAAAAAAGGCCAGGGTTGCAACCTGGCCTTTTTCTACACAGCGAGGTAACTTAGACGCCGGTCGTTACCAGGACCTTTAGGAACAAGGAAACGGCAACAATGATACCGCCCAATCCCACAAGTGTAGACAGCTTGTACTCCATGATCGCCTCCAAATTAGTTCTTGTTTAATATTAAGAAATTGGGCAGCCCACCCACCCGCGAAAACCTTACCAAAATAATTAACAACTAATCAAGAGTTTTTTAGAAAACTATTGACATTGTTACTAGTGGGGGGATTTGGCCATTAATGCATCCATGCGCAAAATAAGTTAGTGATTTTGCCCTGTATCCGGCATATTGCTAAGGTAAGCGTGAACCTTTCGGAGTCTTACCTGTGTCAAAAAAGAATAACGACCCGCAGTTCGTTACCTGGTTTCGCCAAGCATCCCCGTATATCAATGCCTTTCGTGGCCGGGTATTCGTCATCACCTTCGGCGGGGAATGCGTGGCCGATGCGAACTTCGCCACGCTCATCCATGACATCGCCCTGCTCAACAGCCTGGGGGTACAATTGGTCCTGGTCCACGGCGCGCGACCGCAGATCGAGCAACGGTTACGGGAACGGAGGGCCGAAATTCGCTACGTCAACGGTCTGCGTATCACCGACGCCACTGCGCTCAATTGCGTCAAGGAGGCGGCCGGCACGGTGAGAGTCGAAATTGAGGCCTTGCTTTCCATGGGCCTCGCCAACTCACCCATGGCCGGGGCCGACATACGGGTCGCATCCGGCAATTTTGTTACCGCCAAGCCGTTAGGTATCCGCGATGGAGTTGATTACAGCCTCACCGGCGAAGTTCGGCGGATCGACACCATCGGTATACGCCAACGCTTGGATGCGGGCAACGTCGTGGTGCTCTCGCCTTTGGGATACTCACCCACCGGCGAGGTCTTTAACCTCACGGCCGGCGAAGTCGCCACGGCGACCGCCAGCGCCCTGCAAGCCGACAAACTCATTCATCTCCTCGAGGCGCCGGGCCTGGCCGACAGTCGCAGACGCTTAATGCGCCAATTGACTCCCGGGGAGGCCGAGCAACGCCTGACCCACGTGGACAATTTGAGTGACGAAACCCGGATTGCACTGCAAAGCGCGGTGGCCGCTTGCCACAGCGGCGTACGCCGGGCCCATATTCTCGATCACCGCATCGATGGAGCCTTGTTGCTGGAGCTATTCAGCCGTGACGGTATCGGCACCATGATCACCACCGAACTGTATGAAGGCACGCGGCGCGCCACCATCGACGACATCGGCGGCATACTGGAATTGATCAAACCCTTGGAGGAGGCGGGCATCCTGGTGCCGCGCTCCCGAGAACGCCTGGAGATCGAAGTCGACCGCTACACCGTGGTGGAACGGGATGGGACCATTATCGCCTGTGCCGGCTTCTACCCTTTTCCCAACAAGCGCGCAGCGGAGATCAGCTGTCTTGCCATTCATCCCGACTACCGCGACAGCGGTTACGGCACTGCGCTGCTGCAACGGTTGGAAACCGAGGCGGAACTGTTGGATATCAAAAATGTGTTCGTACTTACTACCCGTACGTCCCATTGGTTCCGGGAACGAGGTTTTCGCCCCGCCTCGTTACAGGAATTACCGGTGGCACGGCGGCGGCTTTATAACTTCAAGCGAAATTCCAAGGTGTATATGAAGGAACTTTGACGGTTACCGCGCCCGCCAGCGCGGAACCGAGAAAATATAAATTTTTTAATTTTTAATTAGGCCAGCGGTTAAGCAAAGATGAGAGTGCATTTACAAGGCACCCCTCTTGCATTATTATATTAATAATTTCTAATATGTTGATATTATGTTCAGGCAGGAATGGATTTGTATAGGATAAGGGTAAGCGCCGGATACATCGACAAGCCTATTTAAGCGGCGCAGTGACAACAAGGAAGGCGGGCCGAGTCAGCAACGCATACCGACTAGGGTGTAGCGGTGTAATCAATACAATTGATACGGAGGA
>CAYWIQ010000070.1:0-8921 GCA_964458405.1 uncultured Chromatiaceae bacterium | reverse complement strand
ATACTGCGCATGTCGGCATAATCGTCAATCACCAAATAAGACTTCGATAATAAATCTACACCCATAGAGCTCGTCCCATCGCTTCGGAATTAGAATCAATGACTTCCCAAGAAGCTATCGGCACCACGCGCTAGAGTTTAAGGCCCACTCGGCTGCGGGTTTGCCTGGAACGCCGCCCGCCGCACCTGGCGGAACCGCATTGTGGTTAATCTCAGAGTAAGACTGAGTCTAAGCCCTGAGAATCCAGATAAAATGCTTTTTATGTCACGGGAGGATGACGCCAAGTCTAACCCCGGAGGTGAAATAGCGCTGTAAAGTTACCCGTTACCTGATCGATATGTAGATTAGCGCTGACTAATATTCGGCATATCTTTCAAAGAGTACCACGCGCATGAATACCCAATTCTCTCTAAAACAACTGCATACGGACGGCGACAAAATCATGACCGTGGTGTGCTGGGCCTTATTCTTGTTCTCCTTGTCACTCGCCGCCTGGCATGACACATGGACAGAGGCATTCCTGGTCGGTCTGCCTGCCGCCATCATTCCCACCCTACTAGCAAAGTTTTTCCCGGGCAGCCGAATAACCCGATTCACCATGGCCGCGTCATTCATGACGTTTTGTGCATTACACATCGATCAAGGTCACGGGATCGTGGAATTGCATTTCGGTATCTTCGCCCTGCTGGCGTTTTTGGTCTATTACCGCGACTGGACCACCATTGTCGTCGGCGCGGCGGTCACCGCGATCCATCACGCCCTATTCAATTACCTGCAAGGTGCCGGTGTGGGCGTTTACATTTTCTCCTATGGCGCCAGCTGGAGCATGGTGCTGGTACATGCGGCCTATGTGATTTTCGAGTCCGGCGTGCTGATCTATTTGTCGTTGCGCGGCCTCAAGGAGGCCTCACTCTCGGAAGAACTCTCGGAGATCGGTACCCATCTAACCGCCCAAGGCGAGATCATCGATCTCACCTATCGCAAAGCCAACCCCCGCACCGAGTTCGCCTTGGGATTCAATGCATTCATGGAAACCATCCACGCGCTGGTAGGTAGGGTGAGTAACGGCTCAGCAGGCCTTGCTACGGCCGCGGAGGAAGTTAGTGTCACCAGCCGTGAAACCACCCGTACCATCGAGGAACAGCAGTCCAATACCGAACAGCTTACCGCCGCGATCAGAGAGATGGCCAGCAGCATCCAGGAGGTGTCCAACAGCGCCCACGCCGCCGCCGAGTCGACCCTCCAAGCTCACGACAGCTCGCGCAATGGTAACGACCGCATGAAACGTACCCAGGAACTGATTGTCGGCCTGGCCGATGAAATCCAGCACGCCGCCAATACCGTTACTGAACTGGAGCGGGAAAGCGATTCCATTGGCAAGGTCTTGGAAGTGATTCGCGACATCGCGGAACAAACCAACCTGCTGGCCTTGAATGCCGCGATCGAAGCGGCGCGTGCCGGTGAGCAAGGGCGAGGTTTTGCAGTGGTTGCCGACGAGGTGCGCACCTTGGCCTCCCGAACTCAGGATTCCACTACCGAGATTCGTTCTATGATTCAACGATTGCAGGAAGGCGCCGTCAAGGCCGCTCAGGCCATGGCGCATAGCCGCACTCAGACCGAAGACGTGGTGCGCCATTCAGCGGAGGCCAATGAGGCCTTCAGCCTGATTGCCGCCGCCATGACCAACGTCAATGACATGAATAATCAAATCGCTGCAGCCGTGGAGCAACAAAGCCACGTCGCGGTCGATCTGAGTAACAATCTGAACCAGATTAACGAACTGGCTCAAGGCGCGAGCACCAATGCCGCACAAAGCTCCCAAGCGATTGAAGGCGTAGCCCACTTAGCCACCGACCTGAATTCGGCGGTCAATCGCTTTGCGGTATAAAGGGCGGAACCAGCGGAATAGACAGATGTATCAAGACATCACCGCTTTTGGCGCTCCGTACCCTTATCGCGGTCGCCGCTGCACTGATTGAGGAAGTGGATCCTTCATGCCGCGTTATTTAGGCTTCCGAAATCTATAAATGAACTTATCGGTACGACCGCGTATCGCGGGATTAAATACCTTCATCGTGTGATCATCGTTCGGATTGTGCAGCACGTTCGATTCCGCCTCCAGCTTGAAGCCCGCCGCCAACACCTCTTTGCGCACAACGGCCGGATCGATGCGATGCAGTGTCCCGGTATCCCGCACCCCCGAGCCGGCCGCCGCCGCATGATCCAATACCAGATAAATACCGCCCGGCTTGAGGGCATTGAAGATTCTCTTGTTGAGCACCGCCATGTCCACCGGACCCATGAATTTGTCATGGAGATCGTGATAGTTCATGGAGGTCCATACCATGTCGAGCTTTTCGGGCGCGCTGAAGCGCTCGGCGGGTTCTTTAAGCACGGTAACGTTGGAATAGTGGGGGGAGGCGGCGATGGCCTTGACCGCCGCATCGGCATCGGCGCGCATATTGAGCAACTCCTGCGGCACCACTGCATAGACATGACCGCTCTTGCCGACGATCTTGGAGAACAGCCGGGTTACATAACCGCCGCCTGGAATGAAGTCGGCGACGCGATCACCCGGTTTAACCCCAGAGAACTCCAAGACTTCCAAAGGCTTGCGGTTTGCATCGCGCTTTCTGTCGGCGGCGGGCCGAGCCGGATCTTTAATGGCGGCGGCGATCACCGCGGGGACATCGGCTGTGGCGCGCGCCTGGCCGACGGCACCCATCATCGTCAATAAGGCTATAACAAAGACAAACGCGGGATAACGGGACATGCTGACTCCTTAGCTTGATGAACGAACGGCGGTTTATGAATCGCGACCTGACGGATTGGACTGGAAACGGCAATCCACCGCGCCACCCGTCATTTCGGATCCGGTACCCGCGCCAGGCGGATGCCGAGCTGTAAATCTAGCGAACACCCCCAATATTGGCAAGGTCGGGGGCGACTATCCTTGGCGGCTTCCACTCATGGCGGGTTCGATAGCCGTTGCCCGGCCACCGGCACGAAGGACAACGAGAATTGAATATCCATCCCATCCGCCACTTGGATCATCCCCCCCAACACATTGAGCGGTGTAATGCCAATTTGCGTCTGGCGAAGATGAAATGTCCCCGTCGCGCTCAAACGATCTTTGTGTAGCTGTACCGCTACCGGGACTGAGAAGTCGCGGCGCCGGCCGTGCGCCTCCACGGTCACTGCGGCCGTTCCCTGCGAAGAGGATGCCGCGGTCCAGCGGCCACTAACGGTCACGGTGGGATAGCGTGTAGCATCGAGCACCTTCTCCCCCAGCATATTGCGCCGGGTCGCGGTTCGGTCATCGGCCGGCACCGGTGCACTGAACCGGCCACCGACGGCTTTGCGCTGCTGGGGGTCATCAACTACCAATGCCGTCACCGGCAGAACCAGCTTAAAAGTCGCGGCGGGTGCCGGTAGCGGCGTATAGCTCAGCTCACCATCGATCGCGGTGGCAGTGATCAGATGATCATGACCGAGAAAGCCCATCAGACCGGTACGATAGACAGAAATGCGCAACAGTGACTGCTTAGAATCAAGAGTATAGGGTACGACAGCGCCAGCATGGGCGACGACGAATGGAAGAAATTGGACCGCGATCAGCGCCAGGCCCACAACCCACCACCCGGGTATTTTCCCTCCCTCCCGGCCGACACATGACTGGGTTTCTCCCCGCCATCGCCTGCGAGAAGCCATGATGGGATCGCGCCCCATACGGCCCACTCCGGAGCGTAATAAATTTCCCATAAATATGGCCGGCGTCATTAAATTGTGACCTATTTGTGACTTCATGCTTGGTATTATCACTAAATTAGTAGATATTTATTTAATAGGGTAACCTTGCAGACAACGCGCAACCATCAAGTTAGGCAAAAAAAGCAAGAGAAATTCACATCAAGGGCGATCATAGACGCCCGAAACTAAGAACCTATCGTGAATAAACAACTTGAACAACGCCTACGTATTTGCAGAACCCTACCCACCATTCCGGCCGTCGCCATGCGGGTAATCGAGCTGGCCGCCCTGCCCACCAGCAGTATCTCGGAGATCGCGGAACTGATCAGTCATGATCCCGCGCTGGCGATCAAGGTCCTCAAGGTCGCCAACAGCCCACTCTACGGGCTGCGGCGCAAGGCGGAAAATCTGCGTCAGGCCCTAAATATTTTGGGCCTGGATGCGGCCATCACTTTGGCATTGAGTTTCTCACTAACCGGCGCACTGCGCGATTCCACCGCTACGGCGGGGTTCGACACTGAGTATTTCTGGCGACGATCGGTGATCGCGGGGGTCGCCGCGCGTACCCTTGGTGCACAGCTGCGCATCAAGGACGGCGAAGAACTCATGCTCGCCGGCCTGCTGCAGGACATCGGTATGCTGGCGTTAAGTGCCCTGCTCCAGGAGGAGTACGGTCTCATCTTAGCAGACGAGACCGATCATGACGCTGCGGCCGAGGCCGAACGACTGGCATTGGGTGCCGACCACGCCGAGGTGGGGGCTTGGCTGTTGGAACAATGGCATTTGCCCGCCTATCTGCACCACATCGTCGCAAACAGCCACGGACACCACAATGCCTCGTCGTCATCCGATCGCACGGCCATAACAAATTGCGTGGTGCTTTCCGGCTTGATCGCCGACACCTTGCTGCAACCTGATAATACCGCACTCGCTACCCGCACCCTTAAGCAGGCTCAAGATAGTCTGGGTATGGCGGATGATGACTACCGCACAACCTTGGGCTCGATCTCAATGTCGCTGCCGGAAGTCTCGGAAATATTCGAGATCAATCTAATCGATCCGTTGCAAGCCGAAGCGATCCGTGATCAAGCCAACGAGATCATGATGATTCGTCATATGCGCATGCATGAGGAAGTCAATCAGGTTCGGCGTACCGCCGAGGAACTCAGTGCTCACTCGCAGAAACTGGAGGATCAGGTGCACAGGGACAGTCTTACCGGCCTATACAACCGCAGCCATTTCGATGAAATATTATTGATGGAATTCGCCCACGCCACGGAGCAGGATTGGCCGCTGAGCATCGCCTTCATCGATTTGGACGACTTCAAGCATATCAACGACACCTTCGGCCACGCGGTGGGAGACGAGGTCCTGCAAGCCATCGCCGGCGTAATGCATTCCCATACCCGTCAGTCGGACTTACTGGCACGGTACGGCGGTGAGGAGTTTGTCGCCATACTGCCCGGCACCGGTTCGGGGGGGGCGTGCACATTGTTCGAACGTATCATGGCCGCGGTGCGGGGAATAGATTACGCCGCCCTCACCGGGCGGTCGCTGCATGCCACCCTGTCCATCGGCGTGGCCGCCCACATGGATCAAGGGCGTGAATTCAGCTCAGCTGTCGAACTGTTACAAGCCGCGGACTACGCCATGTATGCCGCCAAGCACGCGGGACGTAACCGTCTGGTGGTTTACAACGATGAACCACTCGAAGCCGCAAGACCTGAACACGGACAGTGAACAGTGGTTTTTAGCGTTTGCAACACGTTTGCTTGGTGCCGTCATTCCTCATACCACTTCCCGTCGGCCTGCTTCACCAACCACAACTGCGAATACCAGTAATACACACCCCGCTGGTGGGACGCGGGCGCGGTGCAATTAATCTTGTGCCGCCCCGCCCCCCACTCCGGGAGCGGCATGGACACCCGCAATCCGTTGGCCGCCGTGTGTTTGGTCAGTGCAAGCCGCTTACCGGCACTGCTGTCATAGCAGGCCAGCTGTGCCAGACGGTAGTCGCCCGGCGCCAAGTCGAAGGCGAAATCATGGCCGTGGGTTTCACCCGCCACCTGAATGCGCGGCTCGGCGGCGACCTCACTCACCGGCAACGGCCGGGAGTCGACGTTAATGGCGAAGCGCTGCATGCCCTCGTAATGGGTCGCCTGCGGATAACGGGGGACCTCCAGCTTGTCGAACCCCCTACCCACGGCACCCGATTGCTGGGCAATGCCGTAATACCCCAACCCGCCGACGATTTGTTGTAGCGCGGTGTCGTATTCACCATAGGGGTAGGAAAACATCACGGGCGTCACCCCGAGATGTTGCTGCAGGTCTTGCTGCGCGCGCTGAATATCCTGCTTGATCCGCTCATGCCATTGCTGCTGTGACTCGCCGCTCTCGCGTCTCACCAAATGGGCATGATTGTAACTGTGATTGCCGATCTCGGCACCGGCTTCCATTAAACGACGTAGTCCGTCCCAACTGAGATAATCGTGATAACCTTCGTCGACCGCCTGGGTACTGACGAACACCGTGAACGGCCAACCATGTTTTTTGAGCAAGGGAGCGGCGACATCCAGCACCGACTGGTAGGCGTCATCGAAGGTGATCGCCACGCACTTGTCGGGCAAAGATCCGCCACCGGCCAAGGTATCCAGGATACGACTGAGCGGCAGGACGCTATAACCACCCGCGGCGAGATAATCCAATTGTTTACGAAACACCGCCGGCGCCACGCTGGTGCTGGCGGGTGCGGTATCGCTGACGTGATGGTAGAGCAACACCGCGGCATGGTCGGCGGCCTGCAGCGGCGGCGCGCACAGTATGCTCAGCAACACCAGCACAAGGCGACGCCCCATCTACTCGACTCGAGTGTCCTGAAATCTATGGTATTGCGAGAGCATCAACTTGATCTCCTCGACATAGGCCTCGCGCCGTTGCGAGTAGAGCGATAAACCGTCCGCCAACGCGATCGCGGTGATGGGTTTATGGTGTTCACGCAGATGCTGGCGGATCCGGCGCAGCTTGAGGTAGCTGTCGTGGGTATTGAGATTGTGGAGATAGCTTCGCACCGATTCACCGGCCGATCTGAATTTGCGCACTTCGTGGACCGCACCAGTGGCCCTGCGCTGCGGTGTAACGCCACAGCCTTGGCTGAAACACCATTGCCCGAATAGATTGTGGGCCTGCACCGCAAACCGCGATTGTCCCCAACTGGATTCCTTGGCCGCCTGCACCAGCACCAGGGCAGGCGGGACGATGTCCACCC
This sequence comes from uncultured Chromatiaceae bacterium, assembly GCA_964458405.1. Classification (GTDB taxonomy): domain Bacteria; phylum Pseudomonadota; class Gammaproteobacteria; order DRLM01; family DRLM01; genus JARRQJ01. The sequence goes on along the minus strand of CAYWIQ010000070.1, from coordinate 1,906 downwards.
GCCGGATCAAGGTGCGCACGATGTCATTGGCTTTATCGTCGTCCCAGGACAGCGCATACTTATCCGCCAGCTGCTGAAGCCACATACTGTCCACCCAAGAGGGTTTGTCCCCATCCCCCAACGTGGAGGCGATTTGCTGCAAGTGCCTGCGATCTTCGAGGATACGATCGTTGTAGAATTGGACGATGGGCAGCAAATAATCGATAAACGCCGCCTTCATTTCACGCACCTGGCTGTAGGTACCGAAGTCCGGCATCGCCGGAAATTGCGACGAAGGCCGCAAATCACGACCGGCGGAGAACGCCAGGGCGAACACGCTGGACAATAGCAAACCACCCAGCAGCGCGGGCAGGGAGCGGCCGGCGGATTGCACCTCGGCGGCAGGCGAATTCACGACGTGGGACTCCTGCTGACATCCAAAGCGGTGAGGGTCGTGCTATCGGGATAGCCGTCGGGGATGATGCCGCTCGATTTCTGGAAGGCGCGCAATGCCGAACGCGTCGACGGCCCTATTACGCCGTCGGCATCACCGGCATCGAAACCGAGATGATTCAATCGCCCTTGCATATGCTCGATGGTCTTGCGGCTTAACGCCTGTTCCGTAGTGGATGGCGGCCGCGCCAAACCACCGGCGCCGATCAACCTGTCGGCCAGCAATCCCACGCTGATAGCGTAAAATTCGCTGCGATTCCACTTCATGATGACATTGAAGTTGTCATAGACCAGAAACGCCGGTCCGGCATGGCCGGCGGGCAACAGGATGGCCCCATCAATAGCCAGATCGGGCAGGCGGCGCTTGTCGGTGCGGGTGACACCCAGCGCGGTCCAGTGCGCCAGCGGCTGACGGTGCTGCAAACCGGTCTGATCGTAGGGGAATCCAGCGGGCAGCAACACTTCCCGGCCCCAACGGTCGCCGCGTTGCCAACCGAGATTGGCGAGGAAGTTGGCGGCGCTGGCCAGGGCGTCGCGTTTGCTCTTCCACAAATTGATGTGCCCGTCATGGTCGCCATCGACGGCATATTTCAGGTAGGCGGAGGGCATGAATTGGGTATGGCCCACCGCCCCCGCCCACGATCCCTGCATGTCGCCGGGCTTCAATGATTCGCGATCCATGAGCGTCAATGCCGTCAGCAGCTCGCCACTGAAATAGTCGCTGCGACGCCGGTCGCAGGCCAAGGTAGCCAAGGAATCCAAGGTCGGCATCTTACCGAGATTGGCGCCGAAATTGGTTTCCAATCCCCAGAATGCTACCAAGTAGCGGCCCGGCACGCCGTATTCAGCGGTCAATTCAGCGAGAAACGGACGGTAGTGCGCCAGCAATTGCCGGCCGTGTTCGATGCGTTGCGGCGTCACCCGACGGTAGAGGTAATCGGCGAAGGTCTGGGTGAACTCCGGCTGGGCGCGATCCAGCTCGATCACCCGCGGCTGAGGCTTGAGCTTGGCCATGACGTCGTCGACCACCCATGCCGGCAGGTGCTGGGCCTTGGCCCGTCCCTGCAGATCGGCGATGCAACGCGAAAAGTCATCGCTCTGCATGCTCTGGGCCAGCACCGCCGGCGCGCCCAGCAGAGTACCGAGCACGACCAGCAAGCATTGGACCGTCAAACGTTCGCTATGCAATTTCGCATCCCCTAATCCAGCAATTAGATTTTCGACCGGCGCTTCGCACGACTTGAGACCTGCTTCGCACGGGTTTGGTTATTTTTGACACCTCAGTCTTTTTCAAGATCCGCCAAGGTCATACCTTTCAAGGCGCTGCGGCAATCCGCATTGAACCCCAGCACAATACGGGTAAGGAACAAGGCCAGGCGCTTGAGAAAGATCAGGCCGAAGATGAACAGCACCATGGTGATGAGCTGAAACCATAGGGCGGCGGTGGCGCCCCTATCGATCAGCATGCCGAAGG
>CAYWIQ010000069.1:0-8969 GCA_964458405.1 uncultured Chromatiaceae bacterium | reverse complement strand
CTTCTTCGATCTCACCCAGGCGCAACTCCAATCCCTGATTTTCCTAAAGCTGGCGGTGGCCGGACACCTGACGCTGATGGTCGCGCGCACCAAGCAGCGCTTTTTCCAGAAGCCCTATCCTTCTCCGATCCTGTTGGGAGCAGTTCTGGGAACACAAACCGTCGCAGCACTGATCGTGGGTTTCGGTTTGTTTGTCGCGAAGATTCCCTGGATAGATGTCGGCCTGGTGTGGGCCTACGCATTGCTATGGATGCTGGTGGAGGACGAAGCCAAGATGCTGGTCTATCGCCTTCTAGGTGAAGCAGGCCCACGCAGCGGGCGCAAGCATCCTGCCGCGGGTGGGGGGCCGCTTTCCAAGGAAAGATCTACCGGTGCAGCCGGTCAAGCACGTTAGAAGGTCGGGCACATGAAGGACAAACATCTTTTTCCGCGAGCCATGGGTAGCCCACAACCAGCAGGCAATCGGGGTCAGATCACAAATCCTTCTATTAGGAAAAACCGTGAGGGGTAGGTATTATTGCCGAGTCGGCATTCGTCACAGCGATAGTGACCACGTTTACCGCGCTCTTCATATCGTAAAAATACATGGCCCCCATTGCCTATATCGCGGAGAGCATGGGTACCTTGATAGGGGTCGATCTTCTCAATCTCAATCAAGCCCGAGGTCTCGGGGCACCGGTAGCCTCTATCGGCAGGGCCGAAACCTTCGACGGCATATTTCTTACCAGCATTCTCGCAGTGATCTTGGCGGGCCTGTTGGCGGAGAGGCACGACTAGCGGTTACCTCGCTTTAAGCAAAGCCGTCGGTCACTTGGCAATTTAGTTACCACACTTACCGCTAAGGCCGTACGTCTTTTCAAACGCTATTGCTGGTTAATTCTATTTTTGCATTTAGTGACAGGCGTGTCGGGCCTACCGTACATTCATTTCTCCCGTGCAAAGCAGTGAAAAGGACCGGCACGTGGTGGGTTTCAACCAGTGTCGCTCTCGTGGCTTTTCCAATTCATTGATTTCTGGGAAGGAGAAAACTGGCATGGCACTTGCCAGCCTTGAGGCTAGGCGAATGGGCGAATTGTCGGTACCAAATGGCATGTCCGAAACCCGCCAACTATCGTTCTAGAGATTGGTCAGGTTACTTGCAGCACATAGTCAGTCATTCGAGTAAGGAGAATTGCATATGAAGAACACAATAGCGATGAGTCGATCAGGCAATAAGGTTGTTACGGGAATATTTTGTCTGGCCTTACTAGGGGCTGGGTCGACGGCATTTGCCAGCGAACGCGGTGCGAACATGGGCAAGACAAAAATTGAACCGACTCCTGCTTCGACGGCCAAGGAGGCCAACGTTAAGGATACGGCCCACAGTGAGGTTAAGAGACGCAGCAAGGAGTTGGACCAGCAGGCCATAGCCGCCAACGACCAAATGCACCAAGCAATTTTGTTGCTTGAGAAGAAAGATACCAAAGGTGCGTTCAAGGCGCTGGAAAAGGCGGATGGCGAGTTGAACGTGATCTTGGCTCGCGATCCTCACCTCAAACTGGCGGCCATCGGGGTACGTGCCAATGTGATTGATCTAACCAGCGCGCCGAAGGCTATCCACCGTGCAGAAAAGGCCGCGGAGAAGGATCTTGACCACGGGCGGATTCAAGCGGCGCGTGACACACTGTCGCCGTTAACCAGTGAGATGCATATTGATACGGATTATGTGCCACTGGAGATATATCCCGATGCGATCAAACGAGCAAGCAGAGAAATTCAAGAATCTAAACTGCACAAAGCCGAATCTACGCTCGCCGACGCCATGAGCTCGATCGTGACTATTACGGATGTCATTCCATTGCCTCCCGTAAAGGCGGAAGGCGATGTGTTCCAAGCCGAGCACCTACAAAAGGAGGGCGTCGAGAAGAACAAGGACAAGATATTGTCGCTTTTGGCTAATGCCAATCGCAACTTAGCCAGCGCGGAGGCCTTGGGCTATGGCAAGTTCCAGGATATTCGCAACGAAATAGACTCCATACAGTCAAAGATCAAAGGCGGGTCGGCGAAGCCGGATATCTTCCAGCGGGCCAAAGACATGCTCGATAAATTTATTCACGGTGTGGAGGCCAAGGCGTAGCTGCATGTTAGGGCATGTGTTCGTTTTTTCAAGGCCCGTGCCATGTCCGGGTATAGGGGCTGTAGACGCGTTCTATTCGGGTTACGAACACGTCGCAGCTTCGAAGCTTAGGAGTGCGCTACATGATAAAAAAAGCGGATTCCCTATTGATGATTATCTGCCTATTAAGTGAGGTGGCCATGATTGTGCCCTCATCGAGCAGGGCGGCAATTTCCCCCACTTGCGTGCTAGGTAATTGTGATCGACCACTGACGTCGCGTGAGGAACCAGACATCGCCGAGCATCAGTCCAAGCAGGATCTTAGTCTTGTGCGTTATCGGGCGGGTGAACGCGCTGCCCGCGAGCGCGACTTGGACTTTTCGGTCATAGACTCCGATAAGCTCGGGCGGAACTATGTTCCTTTGCGGGATGTGGTCGAGGCCGAATACAACCTTGGCCAGGCGGAGAAGCAGTTGATGGCGCCGAATTCAAGTGGGGATGCCATTGCGAGTCTGCGGCGCGCCAAGATCCTTCTATCCTTCGCCGTTGCTAATGCGGACGGAAATGAAAAAGGCCGATTTGCCGCAATAATGGGGAAACTTGAAACGGTCATGAAGAGTGTCGGCCAAGACGGAAACTGCTGGACCTATAAGCTGGCTAATGCCTTCGAAAATATCGATTTTGACATAGAAGATGTTTTGCGTGCCACGTGAGTCGCTTGTTTCAAGAGACACTGATGTAGTGGCAGGAATCCAAAAGGAGGTCAACGTGAAGCAGAGTTACCTTGCAATGGTCGTGCGTCCCTGGCTATACATGGCGCTCTTGATTCAGGCGTTGTTCCTAACGGTGAGTCACGCCGCCGCGGACCTTCCCGATTTCGTTAACCTGGTTAAGGACAACAGCGCCGCGGTAGTCAATATCAATACTACCGAAAAGGTAGGCGGGCTCGGCCACAATGAGATGCCGTTTCCCAATATGCCGGGTGATAATGATTCCTTGAATGAATTCTTCAAGCGCTTTTTCGGGCAGCGCCCCCCCGGCCTGCAGTCAGATGAGACGCGTCACTTTCTCGGCTCGGGTTTTATTATTTCCCCTGACGGCTATATCCTTACCAATGCCCATGTGGTCAAAGACGCCGCGAAAATCAACGTCAGTCTCCATGACCATAGGCAGACCGCGGCCAAGGTGATCGGAATCGATGAACGCAGCGATGTAGCGCTGCTCAAGATCGACGGCCACGATCTCCCCACGGTGAAGATCGGCGACTCCGATAAGGTCAAGGTGGGGCAATGGGTGGTGGCGATAGGATCGCCGTTCGGTCTGGATTACACCGCCACCCACGGTATCATCAGCGCCGTGGGCCGAACCTTGTCTGATAATATCTACGTGCCGTTTATTCAGACCGACGCCGCTATCAACCCCGGCAACTCCGGTGGACCGCTATTCAACACTGCGGGCGAGGTGATAGGTATCAATTCGCAGATTTACAGCAACAACGGCGGCTCCATGGGCTTATCGTTCGCGGTGCCTATCAGTGTAGCGATGAAGGTGGCGGATGAACTGAAGGCGCATGGTCATGTCACCTATGCCTGGCTGGGTGTACTGATTCAACCGGTCAGCGCTGACTTGGCCAAATCATTTGGCCTCGATAGCGCCCGCGGCGCCTTGGTGGCGCAGGTGGTAGCCGATAGCCCGGCAGCTAAGGCCGGTCTGCAGGCGGGTGACATCATTTTGAGCTATAACGGTCGCAACATCAGTCATTCCGCCAAGCTACCAGCCATGGTTGGGAATACCAAGGTGGGCACCACGGTACCCTTGACCATATGGCGCAACGGTCGGACGGTTACATTGCAGGCCACGATCGCCGCCATGGGCAAGGGAAAAGCGCCCGCCAAGATAGAGGCTTCCCAGGCCGACGTGCTGGGTATCCAGGTGGCGAACCTCAGTGCGGCGCAACGGGAGAAATACGGTGTGGCAAAATACGGGGTACTAGTCAAGGAAGTGGGTGACGGCCCAGCCGAGGACGCCGGGATTCAAAAAGGCGATGTGCTGCTGCGGATCGATCAACAAGAGGTTATCGATACCGAGACTTTGTCGCGGATAGAAGCCAAACTGCCCAGAGACAAGCCGGTGGCGGTGCTGATCCAGCGAGATGGTTCACCCCGCTTCCTGGCCTTGAGCATTCCGCAATGAGGATGTTGTCTTACCGCAAGAGAGCGATGGTCGCCGGTCATAGTGCTGGCCTTGCGCGGGGAGTGTCCGTGTTGGTGCAAAGACCATAGTTGCTAGGCGGTGGCGCTTGATTGGGGCTGGCTGGTAGGGATACGGTAAACTCATTGCCACGGCGTTAATGCCAGTAGACAGAACCATGGCAGGAACAGCACGTACCAGATCGATGCAAAATACCCCATTTCTCCGCCCGGTTTGGTTGCCTACCGTCGTAACGGGCATAGTGCTGCTAGTAGCTTTGGGGATTCTGGTGGGGATGTCGTGGCAAGGGCTGCAGCGTCTCGATCCGGTACAGGCGCAGATGGCAACGCTCGCCCGGCTGCAACGCGCGACTTTGGATGTCGAGAAACTGTTTATTGCCCAAGTGTCCGGCAAAGGCAATTTAGATTCGGATCAGGTCATGCAAGTGCGTCGGGAACTTGAGCAACTTCAAGGTTTGGAGCGGCAGATGGCGCCGAAGACCGCGCAACAACTGCAAAGGGCTTGGCTGGCACTGAATACCTTTGCAGCCAGTCCGCGGGATGCGCTCATCGCTAGTTTGACCGCCATCAGCCGGGTACTGACGGTAGAGTCACAAGCCCATCAACGCCTAGTGGCGGAGGCGCGTCGAGATACCGAGTTTGAATTCAGGATCGCGGCAGGCACCCTGATTGTACTACCGTTGGTTGCCATGGGGACCCTTTTTCTGCTGCGCCGCCGCTTCCTCGACCCGCTCAATGAACTGGGTACCCTCATGACTTTGCTGGCTCGCCAGGACTACAGCCCAGCCTCGAGCCACAGTGTCGACCCGGTTCTGCAACCTTTGTTCGAGAATTACAATCAACTGGTGATGCGTCTGGCGGATTTGGAGGAACAGAACCGTGTTCGTCGGCAGTCTTTGGAAAATCAGATTCGCGCGGCGACCCACGCTCTGCTCGAACAGCAACGTGAGTTGGCGGCGGCTGAACGCCTGGCGGCGGTGGGAGAGGTCACGGCGGGTCTTGCCCATGAGCTGCGTAATCCGCTGGCGGGTATCCAGATGGCCCTGAATAATCTTAATCAGGAAATCAGTGATGTTGATCAGGGTAATCGCCTGAGATTGGTGATTAATGAACTCAATCGCATTAGCGAACTACTGAGCGCGACACTCAGTCAGACTCGTCAGGAACCGGAAGCATTGCGTGAGGTCAACCTGGCGAAGGCCGTGGCAGAACTAGTGACGTTGGTGCGTTATCAGATTGGCAACAATATTCAATTGAGCTGGGACGTACCAGACGAGTTGATTTGTCGTTTACCCGAGGGACGCTTGCATCAGGCCTTGTTGAACCTGGTACTGAATGCGGCACAAGCGATTGACATGGATCGGCACGGCTCGATCGTAATCCGTGGTTTCGCAACGCCAGGCGAGCATTTTCTGCTGTCGGTCAGTGACGATGGCCCCGGGTTTCCGCAGCATTTTTTGGATAACGGCCTTCGCCCGTTTATCAGCGGACGTATCGGCGGCACCGGCTTGGGTTTGGCGGTGGTGCAGCGCTTTATTCACGACCTGGGCGGTACCATGCGTATCGAAAATCCGCAATCGGGTGGGGCGTGCGTCATGTTGACACTACCGTGTAGGGGGAAACATGAGTGATGCGCTTCTGATTATTGAAGACGAAGTCCTGCTTGGGTCGGAGATGCAGCGCTACTTCTCAGGAAAAGGCTGGGATGTGGCCTGGGCAAAAAATGTGATAGAAGGCGAGCGGATGTTGTTAGAGGAGCGTTTCGATCCCTTGGTAGTACTTTCCGACATGAACCTACCCGACGGCAACGGTCTTGATCTTCTCGAGAAGGCGCGTGGTCGTGGAATCGGCGGAGAATGGGTGATCCTTACCGGTTACGGTAGTGTGCCCGATTCGGTGCGAGCGCTGCGCTTGGGGGCCTTTGATTTTATCGAGAAGCCTTGCAGTCCTGATCGTTTGGAGCTGATAGTCGGCGGCGCGGTGCGCAGTGCCCGCGCGCAGCGGCGTCTCAACGAACAGAGTGCTGCGGAAAGCCGTCGCTATGGCCCACAGACCTACGTGGGCTCCAGTGCCGCGGCGGCCACGGTACGCGAGATGCTAACCAAACTCGCGGCGGTGCCCTTCAGTGCCCTGATCATTACCGGTGAGACAGGAACGGGTAAGGGACTTGCCGCTCGTATATTGCATCACTCTGGCCCCCGGGCCAAAGGTCCCTTAGTGGAATTGAATTGCGCTGCCTTGCCGCGCGAATTGTTGGAGTCGGAGCTGTTCGGCCATGAGGCCGGGGCCTTCACTGGCGCCAAAGGCCGACGACGTGGACTAATGGAACAGGCGGCGGGCGGCACCCTGTTCTTGGACGAGATCGGTGACATGAATCTCGATCTGCAAGCCAAATTGCTCAAGGCGATAGAAGACCGCACCATTCGCCGCCTGGGAGGCGATCGTGAGATCGCGGTGGATCTACAACTGATCGTAGCCACCAACCGCGATTTACAGCGGCAAGTCGCCGAAGGCTCATTTCGCGCCGATCTTTATCACCGCATCAGTGTTTTCCGTTTAGAGTTGCCGGCCTTACGCACCCATAAACAGGACTTGCGGCAACTAGTGCCGGTACTAATCGCCGAGTTCAACGCCAAGGCTGGGAAGCGCGTGCAGGTCGTACCCGAAGCGGTATGGCGGCGTTTGGAGGCGCATGATTGGACGGGAAACGTTCGCGAGCTGCGCAATGTAGTGGAACGTTGCGTGTTATTTTCCAGCGCCGAGGACTTCCCCGTGCAATGGCTACAGTTGGACACTCCCGCGGCCACAAACCAGATAACGCTAGACGTAGGGAACTGCTTGCGGCTACCCTTAAACGGCAGTATGGCCTTGGACGAAATGGATTGCCACATCATAAAGGCTGCACTCGAGAACGCCAATTTCAATGTTACTGCCGCGGCCAAGGCATTAGGCACTACCCGCGAAACCCTGCGCTACCGCATTCAAAAGTACGGGCTTAGCCAATCACGCTAGGGTGTTGGAGAATATTGATTACCATTTGTCACCGGCCCCTTTTATTCGTTTACACATTTTGGTTTTTACTCAATTGTTTGAGTTGCCTGAGCTGGCTTAGATGTTAGATCGAAATGTATTTTACCGCCATGTGGAGTAATGCTTGGCTCTATTAGCTTGGTTTTAATAGCGAGTTTTTCACTCCCTTTCTGTGGAGGGTGTGCAGAGACTTTATATGTATCGTTACCATATACCCATCCAAATTTATCGTCGTTTCCAGCCCATTTCTTTTTCATGGTTAGTTTAATTACAGTAGGGGCATCTCCAACGTAAGCATCATTTACGTATATTTTTGCCCCTGGTGGGTTGCTTGATACATGAAAAGGAACTGTTTCTTTTAAAGCGCACGCGCTAAAAAGAAGAAAAATTGGTAGAACTAATAAAGTCTTAATTACTTGCCTTGTCATTCTTCTATTCCTTTTATGTATAAAGCTATGCATGTGCCCTTGGCGTCAATACCAATTCCACCGCCTTACCTTCATATACAGCCAAGGATTTTATTCGTAGAATCTTCGCAGCCGATCTTCAAAAACCTTAATGGTGGTTGTTAGACCCAGACAGCACAAAATCGTTTCCTGAAAAATTAAATCGGGGTCAGATATCAGTATCCTCTAATATTAGCGAATACTATGATCTGATCCCGATCAATTTGAGGGAGTATTAAAGAGTGGAAAGGGGTCGGTGACAACTAAAAATACGAATGATTACCATTTGTCACCGACCCCTTTTATTTCAGGGTTTCCCCGTGCCGCGGGTAAAGGGCCGCTTACCGGCGCGGTAGAAAACCCGGGACAGATTTATTTTCCCTAACGTCCATTATCCTCATACCGCAACAACGTAATCCCCGTTAACGTACCATCAGTAAACGCACCAGCGCTGATCAGGTTCCCATGACCCTGATAGGCGCCGATGTTGGGCGTGTACAGGCAGGTCTCACCACTTTCGCATATACCATCATCGTCACCGATGCCGTCGCCGACGAATTCGATGGCATTGCGCAGGCCTGTCTGGGTGGATAGGAAGCCGACAAGGTCAAAGGTATCATTGCCATCGGGCATCGCCAGCACGCTCAGCAGGGCGGGATTGCCGCCGTCGCCCACATCCGAAGCGGAGACGCTCCAGTCCCAGATGCGTCCGTTACTACCATCAGGCCATTGACCGCGGTGATCGGCATTGGGAAAGGCTGATCCGTCGATGCCCCATGCGCGGAAATCGTTTTCGAAATGGATCCAGTCAAAATCCGCGGCACCACCGACCGCATCCGTGGCGCCACCGTTGGTGTCGCTGGTATTCTGAGTATCATCGCCGGTGACCTTGCCGACGAAACTGGTCGCTGCATCAACCGAGAATGAAGGTGTGGCATCCGACGTTCCCGCGTTGGCGCAGGCACCCGTGAGCCCCGGATTGGTGCCACCGTTCACGGTACAGTCGGTTCCATTGTTACCCACCTTCAGCAAGCCGGTGAAGACACTGTCGTCGGCGCCGTTCAGGTAGATGCCGTTGGTGGCATTATTGGTGGCCACCAGATTAAAAGCGGTGTCATTCGCACCAATAATGACGCCGCTTGCTCCGTTGTTACTGGCCACGACATTCATCAGGAAGTCGTATTCACC
>CAYWIQ010000068.1:3654-9130 GCA_964458405.1 uncultured Chromatiaceae bacterium | reverse complement strand
AATAGCCCAACATCCGCGATGCCGCCTTATTGGCGGAAAGGATCGTCCCGTCAATCCCGGTTGAAATGATCGCGTAATGTGCCCCATCGAATATCGCCTGCTGCAACGCACTGAGATCCCGATAGTAGGCGGCGTTGCGCCGGGTATCCTCGTGGATCAGGCGTTGCATGATCAACTCGGCGACCGATACTGCGTAGCGTTTCTGCCATTCGCTCCACAAACGCGGGCCACCGACATGCTCTATGCATAACACGCCTATCATTTTGCCAGCCTTGCGCAGCGTCGAATCCAACATGGCGCCGATGCCCAATGGCTTTAGATATGACTTGGTAAATTCGCAGGTCCTTTCATCGCCGAGTGCGTCGGAAGCGGCTATGACCCGGCTGTTGGCCAGTGCGGCAAAATATACGGGGTGATCCGTGCAACGCAGAGACATGTGTTGGCCGATAGTCTCGTTTTCACTGTCATAAAAAGACAGCAATTCAAGATTGTCCCCGTCTTCGTCAAGCAGCCAGACACCCACTCTTCGCACGGCCATTGCATTGGATACGGCACGTGTGATGTGATCAATCGCGACCTCCAGAGGCTCTTCCCACAACGACCAGGTCTGCGCCAATTGTAGATAGGCCTCGTTGAGCAACGACTCTGAAGAAGATAGCGAAAACTTATCGCGTTCTATACTCATAGAGGGAATCCCTCGCCGCCGCGGCCCCTCGGCGGATTGCCCACCAATTCACCTAGCCGACGTTCACCAAGATGAGATGGCAATCACTTCCGATACGGATGCATACACCTCCGCTGCTGCGCTATCGCTCAATAGAGTTATGCGCCGACTGCAGCCCAACGACACCCGCCACGGCAGATGAACCCACCCCAACCCGCTCGTTAGAATTATTAAAGCCCTTATAAAAGGATAGGACAATAGACCCACATTTTCCTGAACTTCAACAATCTCTAGAACATAATCCCCTCATTACCGAATGGAAATAACAGTTACGGGTTGCCCCGGCCCGTCGACTGAGACGACAGACAAGATCTCGTCTACCCTACCGTTAAAAGGTAAGTTACTTTAGCCTTTATGGAGTGGACGTATGAGAACGCCACGGGTCAGGCAACCACAATTTGGCCGTGGCCGCTATGGGCCAATGAATTATCGGGAATGTTGAAGGACAGACCGCATTCAAAACGGCGGGCGCGATCGAGCGGGGCCGAAGATCCAGCGCCCCTCTTACAATTAGAAACCGAACATATGGTCGAAGCTGAATGCCCCCTCCTGGCTGATCAGACCATGATATCCGAACAAGCGACAGCTGGTATCACGGACCATCACATAGGCGCCGTTACCGGCGGTCTGCCGGGTTTTGGCATCGAACATCTCGCTGTAGCGCCATAACAGAGAACCACTGCAGGGGATGGCAACCGAGACCTTAGCGATCTCCACCCCTTCCTTGTTGCATAGAATGAGGTCGGTGGCGGAATGGGAATGCCATGGTCCCGAGGCGGGATAGATCAACTGGCACATGGAATCCAAAGGCGAGTCGCCCAGTCTCAGGAACAAGCGAGTACTGAGTCCGGGAGGTGGGCCGGCGTAGGATTGGGGTTCGTTTTTATATACCACCGGTATGTTGAAGACATGCGCGCCGAAACTGGTCTCGGCAATGTGACCGTTGTCCAGTGACTGATAGCGGAACAAGCCGTGCAACCAGCCGTCGAGTTGATCACCGGCCTCCAAATCATAGACCAACTCCACGTGACCGTAACCACTGGACAAATCTTTGCCAGCGGAGGCGAGAAAGTCATTGATATCCAGTAAGCTCATCTCGGTGCGCGGCATGCGGCCGAAGGCATGACGTGCCACCGCCTTGCCGTCGGCATCATACATCACCGCCGCCAAGGCCAACTCCTGCTGACAGGTGGCCATGGGGGTGGGTAACACCTGAGTACGGAACTGCTGGATGGGCAAGATGGGTGCCGGAAGGATATAACCCTTACCCAAAAAACCCGCCACCTTGGGATAGTTGGGATCGTAATCCAGGTCGACGCGTTCCACGTTGGCGTGGGCGATTCGGCTGGGGCCTTGGTGCTTGAACACCTCGTAGCGGGGCCGCACGAAATATTTACCGGCGCACACCTCAATCTGTTCCGGCCAACGCAGCCCCGGCAGCAGTTCCGCCACGTCCAGGGCATAAGTCCCGAATGCGGGTATTTCTTTTTGCAGATAACGGGTATCGGCCTCCATTCCCATCTTGCGCAATCCGACGTTGTCGGCGGGAATGGCGATGGGCAGACTGTTCTCTATCCACAACACCACCTTCTCATCGTCCTGGGGTGCCGGCAGACCGCCGTAGAATTCCGACGGCCATGAATTGGCGTCATGGGTACAGGACAACTCCCCAGGATCGTCACCATAAGTATCCAAGGCGTACTTCACCACATCGTGGCCCGAGACATGGGTGACATGCATGAACAGGCTGCCCTCGAACTCCGCCAGGTCGAAGCGCTTGCGGGTCTCGGCGCTATCGATGACGATGCTGCCCAAACTGGCCGGCATGTCCATGGACCACTGTGCCAGCACCTGGCCATCGTGATCGAACAGACACAGCCACAGCCCCGTACCTGTAGCGCCATAGCCGTGCCAGTAATTACTGGTCATCAGGCGGGTATGATGCCCGCCCTTGTCGCGGAACAAGGCAAAATTGGTGGCGAAGTTGAGTGGATCGAGATAGCGCCGGGTATTGCTGAGCATCTTATCCGGTAGACGCATGTCGTCCAGGGTCACCACCTTGACGCCCTCGGGAATAAGGTGGCGAATCTGGTTCAACGCGCGCTGCGCATCAAACGCCACCACAAATAAAACCTTGATCTCGTTCCGGGCCAAACCGGTCACGGCTTCGGCGACCCGCCCGAACAGCTGCCGACCCACCTCCTCCACCCGTTGCACGAACACCGCTTGCACATCTACTCCCTGCATGTCATAGATGCTAGCGAAAGCGTCGGCATAGCCGTATGGGTCGTAGACGGCGATGGGACCAGTCGCCCGCAGAGCGGCAACCAAGGTGCGTCCGTCATCCGCGGCCTTGGGATGGGTCAACGCCTTGAACAGTGCGTTGCCTCCGGTCACATTACTGAAAGTAGCGATGTTTAACGTCATAGTACGGTCCCTGACTCATCGGCGGGAAATGGGCATATCGAGCTGGGACAAATTATTGCACTTCCAAGGTGGCCTTGCCACCGCCGTTTTGAGAATCAGGTAGTCAGCTTCTAAACAACCATACCGCTCGAACGATAATATTCATCCTTTGTCACTTTCCTACCCCCTTCCAGTCGCCTGGATAAAGTTTCATAATCTCTTCAAAATCTTCGCACCGACCCCAGAGGCGCAGCTAATGTCCGTATTAACCTGTTGCTTCTTGTATCATGCCTATTCAAGCGCAAAGCTGAAATTTGGCAGCATCATTCACGCACCATCCATCCTTCAATTTCTCCCCATAGTTCGCTCCCATCATTTAACCAAAGATATGACCGGCAAAAACCAAAGCCGAGGCAAGCGGCCGTCACCCGGCCCGATGGCTACGAGACTGCGCCTTTCGATTCAATCTGGATAGGAAGGAAATGCAATAATGCGTTACGAGATTGAAGTAGCGGAGAGTGGAGGGTCCCAGCGGTCCCAGGCTCAAAAGGAGGTATCGGTGGAACTTGCCCGTGAATGGTCGGTTGAGCTTAGCGAAATGGCTTACGCCCACGGAATAAGCATTTTTATGCTCGATATGAGAGCCGCGAAATCCGCGTCGAGCATCATCGACAATGACTAATTCGCCTATCGCGACACAGACCAGCCGGTCTTGGCGACGATCGTTCGCTCGGCGATCTTGGCCGAGCGCGCGGACAATTCGCATAACTTCGCCGAAACCACGATGCAGAATGCTAACTTCAACGTTCAGTTGGCTGGAGAAGGATATCCACTAAGTGGACACCCGGATTGCGACCTCGTTTGCAAACCGGTTAAAACGAAACAGTGATTCTAAGATGCGTACTCGAACCAAACAAATTGTCTTTTATCCACTTACCCAGGGCATGCTATGGGCGGCCCTGGCGGGCTGCAGCGCGGTAGGACCCGACTACGTCAAGCCAACAATGGCGGTGCCGTCGCACTGGACATACGCGCCTCCCACCACCCAGCGGGAGGACCTGAGCAAATGGTGGCAGAATCTACACGATCCCCAACTGACGACCCTGGTCGAAGCCGCGTTGAAGAACAGTCCCGACCTGCACGCCGCCGAGGCCAAGCTGCGCGAAGCGCGCGCCCGGCGCGACCTGGCGGGCGGTAGCCGTTTCCCCACCCTCAGCGCCGCATTGTCCGGCAGCCGCACCAAGACCGGCGCGGCGACCGGTTCCGGCACCACCGCCAATCTGTTCTCCGCCGGGTTCGACGCCACCTGGGAACCGGATATCTTCGGCGCCCAGCGCCGCGCCTTGGAGGCGGCCCAGGCCGACCTGCAGGCCAGTCAGGCCGACCTCCACGATGTCCAGGTCAGCCTGGCGGCCGAAGTGGCCCTCAACTACGTGGAACTGCGTTCCTACCAGGCCCGCTTGGGTATCGCCCAAGATAATCTCAAGACCCAGCAAGAGACCTTGCAGATCACCTATTGGCGCCAACAGGCGGGACTGGCCACGACCCTGGACGTGGAACAGGCGCGCACCAATCTCGAACAGACCCGCGCCACTATCCCTGTCCTCAATACCAGCCGGATCGCGGCGGAAAATCGCCTGGCCATTCTGCTGGGCAAACCCCCGGCCGCGTTGCACGATCAGCTGGCGAATCCGGCGCCCCTGCCCAGCGTGCCCGACCAAGTGGCGGCGGGCATCCCCGCTGATACCTTACGTCAACGCCCCGACGTGCGCGCCGCCGAACGCAACCTGGCGGCGGCGACCGCCCGCATCGGCGAACAGACCGCGGCGCTCTATCCCAGCTTCACCCTTAGCGGTAACCTGGGCTGGAAGGCCATGACCGTGGGCGCCTTAGGTGACACCGGCACCGCCGCCGCTTCGCTGCTAGGCAGTGTGATGCAATCGCTGTTCGACGGCGGCCGCATCCGCAGCACCATCCGCATACAGACCGCGCTGCAGGAACAGGCCTTGGTCGCCTACCGGAAAACCGTGTTGACCGCCCTGGAAGACGTGGAAAACGCCCTGGCCGCCTACGCCGACAACCGCCAACGCCAGGCGGCGCTGCGTCGTGCGGTGCAATCGGCGCGCAATGCCGCGCAACTGGCCCGGCAGCGCTACGAAAGCGGCCTCATCGATTTTCAAAGCGTGTTGGACAGCGAACGCAATCAATTCTCCAGCGAAGACAATCTGACAAACGCCGAGGCCGAAGGCCTGACCTCCCTGATCAGTCTCTACAAGGCCCTGGGCGGCGGCTGGAGCGAAACGACGGACAACGTGGCGGGCGCCACGCAGACATCACCGGCATCAT
>CAYWIQ010000068.1:0-3644 GCA_964458405.1 uncultured Chromatiaceae bacterium | reverse complement strand
GACAAAGTACCCCAAGACGAGACACTGCTCAATATTGTCAAAGCCGCACCCTCGACCAAGAGTAGAGTGCTGCGCTACACCGTCGCGGCACTGATCATCGCGGCCATTGTAGTGGGATTGATGATGTATATTCCCGGCGCCAAGACCGGCACGACCGATTACGTCACCGAGGACGTAAGCCGCGGCAATCTCACCGTCACCGTCTCCGCCACCGGCAAGCTGCAACCCACCAACAAGGTGGAGGTCGGCAGCGAACTGTCCGGCACCGTGGAAAAGGTATACGCCGATGAAAACGATCACGTCAAACGCGGCGAGATCCTGGCGCAGCTCGACATCGCCAAGCTCACCGATCAGGTGACCAAATCCCGGGCGGCGGTCACCGCCGCCCGGGCCCAGGTGGCTCAGACCAAGGCCACGGCAGCGGAAGCCGACGCCAATCTTTCCCGCTTGCGCAAGGTCGCGCAGCTGTCCGGCGGTAAGGTGCCGTCGCAGCTGGAACTGGACAGCGCCAAGGCGGCGTTGCTGCGGGCCCAAGCCGACGAGAAGAGCGCCGACGCCACGGTGGCCCAGGCGGTTGCGGCGTTGAAATCCGATCAGACCAATCTCGCCAAGGCCTCGATCCGCTCGCCCATCGACGGCATCGTCCTCACCCGCCAGATCGAACCCGGCCAGACGGTGGCGGCCTCACTGCAAACACCGGTGCTGTTCAAGCTGGCGGAAAACCTGACCCAGATGGAACTGCAAGTGGACGTGGACGAGGCCGACGTCGGCCTGGTCAAGGCCGGCCAACCCGCATTTTTCACCGTGGATGCCTGGCCGGGGCGTGAATACCCCGCCGACATCGTGCGCGTCGGATACGGCTCCCAGGTGACGGATAACGTGGTCACCTACAAAACCATCCTCACGGTCAGCAACGACGATCTGACGTTGCGTCCCGGCATGACCGCCACCGCGGAGATCACCACCGCCTCGCACAAAGACGTACTGTTAGTCCCCAACGCTGCGCTGCGTTTCACGCCGCCGCAATCCGGCGAGCCGACGACAAGCCGTGGACTGGTCGGCAGCCTGTTGCCCCATCCGCCATCACGCCCGAATCAGAAGCGGACTGCGGTGTCCGGCGGCGCGACGCCGCAAGTGTGGGTGTTGCGCGCCAACAAGCCGGTAGCGGTGGCGGTCAAGACCGGACTGAGCGATGGCCGTCATACCGAAATCGTGGAGGGGGATCTACAAGTCGGCGCGCAAGTCATCACCGGTATCCAGACTGCAAAGAAATGATCAACGCGGAACATAGCGACGGCGCTTTAATCACCCTGTCCGGCATCACCAAGACCTACGGACAGGGCCAGGCCGCCTTTCAGGCCTTGCGCGGCGTGGAGCTGCAGGTCATGGAAGGCGACTTCGTCGCCATCATGGGACCCAGCGGCTCGGGCAAGTCGACGGCGATGAATATCCTCGGCTGCTTGGATGTCGCCACCAGCGGTATCTATCTCTTCAAAGGTGTGCATGTCGAAAATCTCTCCCGCAACCAACGGGCGCTGCTGCGCCGTCATTATCTGGGATTCGTGTTCCAGGGTTATAACCTCCTGGCGCGCACCTCGGCGCGGGAAAACGTCGAACTGCCCCTGCTCTATCGCCGCGAACCCCTCGCCGCCCGCCACGCCGCCGCCGATGGCGCCTTGAAGGCGGTGGGCCTCGACGGCTGGGAACACCACACCCCGTCAGAACTGTCGGGAGGCCAACAGCAACGGGTGGCGATCGCCCGCGCCATCGTTACCAACCCCACGGTATTGCTGGCCGACGAACCCACCGGCAATCTGGATACCAAACGCAGCCGCGAAATCATGGAACTGCTGGTGACCATGAACCGCGAGCGCGGCATCACGGTACTGATGGTGACCCACGAACAAGAAATGGCCGCCTACGCTAAACGTATTGTCCACTTCGTCGACGGCCGCATCGCCGCCGACAGCCACAACGGAGGTGGATGATGGGATGGAACACCTTGTTGCTCGCTTTACGCGAAATCCGCCGTAACCTGATGCGCTCGTTCCTCACCATCCTGGGCATCGTCATCGGCGTAGCGGCGGTGGTTACCATGGTCACCCTGGGCAACGGCGCCACCCAGGCGGTGGCGGACCAGATCGCCAGCCTGGGCAGCAATCTATTGATACTGCGTCCCGGCCAGCGCTTGGGACCCGGGCGCAGCAGCGCCGGCGCCCCCGACTTCAAGGCCGCCGATGCCGAAGCCATCCGCACCCAGGTGGGATCCCTCAAGGCGGTGGCGCCGACGGTAATGAGCAACGTGACCCTGGTCTATGGCTCCGAAAATTGGTCATCCACCATTACCGGCACCACCAACGCCTACTTTACCGCCGGCAACTGGCGCCTTGCCGAAGGGCGGATGTTCACCAGCGGGGAAGAGCGTGCCGGCAAGGCGGTGTGTGTGATCGGCGCCACCATCCGCCAACAACTGTTCGGACAGCAGGACCCCTTGGGCGAGGCGATCCGTATCAAACAGTTCTCCTGCGAGATCATCGGGCTGCTCGCCGCCAAGGGCCAAGGCGCCATGGGCATCGATCAAGACGACGTGGTGGTGATGCCGCTGCGCACGGTGCAACGCCGGCTCATCGGCAACCAGGATGTCAGGCGCATCATGATCTCCATGCAGGACGGCGCCATGACTGAACAGGTCATCGACCAGATCAATCAACTGATGCGGGAACGGCGCAAGATCTCTGCGTCGGAAGACGACAATTTCAGCGTCATGGACACCAAGCAGATCGCCCAGACGTTGTCCGGGACCATCGGCACCATGACCACCCTGCTGGGCGCGGTGGCGGCGGTCAGCCTGCTGGTGGGCGGCATCGGCATCATGAATATCATGCTGGTGTCGGTGACCGAACGCACCCGTGAAATCGGCATCCGGCTCGCTATCGGCGCCTTGGAGAACGAGGTGCTAATGCAGTTTCTCACCGAGGCGGTGGTATTGTCCGCCCTGGGTGGACTGATCGGTATCGCGCTTGCCGCTGCGGCCTGTTACAGTCTCGCCGGAATCATCCAAGTACCGTTCCTGTTCAACCCCGGCATCAATCTGCTGGCCTTCGGTTTTTCCGCGGCGATCGGTGTGATCTTCGGCTACGTCCCGGCCCGGCGCGCCGCGCGCCTGGACCCCATCGAGGCCCTGCGCCACGAATAACATCGACGGCATCATGGGTAAAAACGGGTCATTCGGCCCAAGCGATCAGTCCACGGAAATACCCGCCGCCGTCAAGCGGCGCTTGATCTCCACTACTGCATTCTCCATATCGGTGAGCGGCGGCCGCTGCCACTGCTCCAACACGCCGCTAAACGGCCTGGTGTAACCCTCGCGGCGAAAGCTTGCGTGGAATTCAAGAAACTTGCGGGACCCGCCCGGCAGGTCGATGACGTACACCGGTTTACCGGTGGCGCAGGCCTCGGTCACCATCGACACCGAGTCACAGGTGACGACGATGTAGTCCGCCAGGCCCAGATAGGCGAAATAGGGGTTCTCGCCCTGGCCCTCCCACAACACATGGGGCACATCCTGCAACCGTTCCTTGACCGCCGCCGTCAACGCCGCACCGCTGCGCCGCGAGGTGCTCACCATCAGACCCGCACCGCTG
>CAYWIQ010000067.1:6919-9232 GCA_964458405.1 uncultured Chromatiaceae bacterium | reverse complement strand
TATGAATGCAGTGGTTGCAAAAAAGTCTTCGAGGTACAACAGAAGATATCCGATGCCCCTCTGACGCAATGTCCCGAATGTGAAGCAGAGGTGAAAAAATTAATGTCGATGAGTTCGTTTCAGCTCAGAGGCGGTGGCTGGTATGCCGATGGGTATGCCAGTGCTTCGGCTGGAAAAGAGAAAAAGCCGGCACCTGCTGCAGCGCCTGCCTGTGGTTCCGGAGGGGCGTGTGCGGGGTGTCCTGCATCTACATCCGACAGCCCGAGGCCCTGGGGCTTGGGCATGCGGGGTTGTGCGCCAAGCCGGCGGTGGGCAATGACCCGTTCGCGGTGATCCTGGCGGACGACTTGATCTACGATGACGGCGCCCACTGCTTATCACAGATGCTGGATGTGTTTACCGAGCATCAATGCAGTGTGTTGGGCGCGGAAGAGGTCGATCAAGCCGAGACCGATAAGTACGGTATCTGCAAGATTGCTGCGGTGAGTGAACGGGAGGGGATTCTGGAGGCCATCGTCGAAAAGCCCAAGCCCGAGGCGGCGCCTTCCAATCTGGCGGTGGTGGGACGTTATATCCTGACGCCGCGCATCTTCGACATGCTGGAGGATACCCCCCACGGTGCGGGCGGCGAGATTCAATTAACCGACGGAATCGCCGCGTTGCTGGCCGAAGAACAGGTGATGACCTATCAATTCTCGGGCAAGCGTTACGACTGCGGGGATAAACTGGGCTATCTTCAGGCCACGGTGGAATATGCCTTGCGCCACCCGACCTTGAAAGGCTCGTTCGGCGCCTATCTGCAAGAGTTGCTGGCGTCGCGATTTACGCAATGACGACGTCGAGATTGATCCGGTAAAGCGGTTTCGTTTAAAACTGGAAAATTGGATACTGAAAGACGCCGGCAGGCCTTTTCTTTAACGAGTGGGTGCAGCGCGTTTCGTGTCTTGATAAGAATTCAAGTGCAGGCGGGGCCTTTCAGCTGCAGGCACCCCATCCCCCTCCCAACCTCCCCCTTGAAGGGGGAGGAGTTATATTCGTGCTTGTTCACGGATGACTAGATGACCTTGAATCACGTTCGGCCCTTAGCTTTATTCCCTCCCCTTCAAGGGGAGGGGTAGGGTGGGGATGGGGTTCAATGCTTGTAGGATAATATCCCATCCCGTCCTTTCACTGAAAAGAGAAGGGCGCCGCCGTAGTGAGAAGCGTTTTTAGGGCCACTCGGTCACACGTTTAGACTGCGTTTCGGTTACAATTTCACCTATGGACTTTCCTACGATTGAATCCTTCATCGGCAATACGCCGCTGGTACGACTGCAACGCCTGCCGGGTGATACCACCAACACCGTGCTGGTCAAGCTGGAAGGCAACAACCCCGCTGGTTCGGTAAAAGACAGGCCAGCGTTGAACATGATACGCAGTGCCGAACAGCGCGGCGCCATTCAGCCCGGCGATACCTTGATTGAACCCACCAGCGGCAACACCGGCATCGCCCTGGCCATGGCCGCGGCCATCAAAGGCTATCGCATGGTGTTGATCATGCCCGAACACATGAGTGCGGAACGGCGGGCGGGTATGAAGGCCTACGGCGCGGAGATCTTTCTTACTCCCAAGGACGGCGGTATGGAAGCGGCCATCGACCTCGCGCGTAACATGGAAAGGGAGGGCAAGGGCAAGGTACTCAATCAATTCGCCAATCCCGACAATCCGCAGGCCCATTACGAGGGCACGGGACCGGAGATCTGGCGCGATACCGGCGGCAAGATCACCCACTTCGTCAGCGCCATGGGGACCACCGGTACCATCATGGGCACCTCGCGTTTTCTCAAGGAGCGCAATCCCGACATCCAGATTATCGGTGTCCACCCGGCGGAGGGCGCCCAGATTCCCGGTATCCGCCGCTGGCCCGAAGAATACCTGCCCAAGATTTACGAACCGGCGCGGGTGGATCGTATCCTGGAAGTCACCCAGCAGCAGGCGGAAGAGACCACGCGTCAATTGGCTGCTCAGGAGGGGATCTTCGCCGGTATCTCCTCCGGCGGCGCGGTGCATACCGCCCTGCGCGTTTCCCATGAAGTGCGCCATGCGGTGATCGTGGCGATCATCTGTGACCGCGGTGATCGTTATCTGTCGACGGGGGTGTTTCCCGCATAGATAGCCTAAATACTCGAAACTTATCCCCTCTCCCTTAGGGAGAGGGTTAGGGTGAGGGGATATATTGGCGGGATGAATTGTATCCCCTTATCCTGCCCTTCTCCCTCCTGGAGAAGGGACGTAAGAACAAAATTTATAGTACAACGCGAACCTGATGGTTAA
>CAYWIQ010000067.1:0-6909 GCA_964458405.1 uncultured Chromatiaceae bacterium | reverse complement strand
CTTCTACCCGCAAGGGCACCGAGGTCCCGGAGGGAGAAGGAACATAAGAAATAAACTTGTAGTAATACGCGAATTTTATGGTTAGGGACGACTTTGAAAGAGCGCGCCAGGGCATTGCGGGTCAGGCAAACCGATGCCGAACGGTTCTTGTGGGCCAGACTGCGCAATCGTTACTTTACCGGATACAAATTTCGCCGACAGGTGGTAATGGGTGCTTACATCGTCGATTTTATTTGTTTGGAGGCGAAGCTGATCATCGAATTGGACGGCGGTCAGCATAGTACACAAGTCGACTATGATGCCAAGAGATCCAGATATTTAAACAAGCTTGGATTCAAGGTGTTGAGGTTCTGGAATATTGATGTTTTGCAGAATAGCGACTCCGTTTTGGAGTGTATACGGATCGAATTGATTAAATTCCCTCTCCCTCCGGGAGAGGGCCAGGGTGAGGGGGATAGATAGCAATCATGAACGTCCTAGTCTTCGACATCGAAACCATTCCCGACGTGGAGGGTGGCCGTCGTATCTATGATCTCGACGGCCTGTCCGACAAGGAGGTGGCCGACGTCATGCATCATATGCGCCGCCAGGAAACCGGCGACAGCGATTTCCTGCGCCTGCACTTTCATCGCATCGTGGCGATTTCCGCGGTGATGCGCAGCGGCGACAACGTCAAGGTGTGGTCGCTGGGCGAAACGGATTCGTCGGAGCAACAGCTCGTGCAGCGTTTTTTCGACGGGCTGGATAAATATGTACCGACCCTGGTGTCTTGGAACGGCAGCGGTTTCGATCTGCCGGTATTGCATTATCGCGCCCTGTTGCACGGCGTATCGGCACCGCGTTATTGGGATGTGGGCGATCATGATCGCGACTTTAAATGGAGTAATTACTTGGGTCGCTTCCATTGGCGGCATATTGATTTGATGGATGTGTTGGCCGGTTACCAGGCCCGCGCCAATGCGCCGCTGGATCAGATTGCCAGCTTGCTGGGATTCCCCGGCAAGATGGGCATGAGCGGCGCCAAGGTATGGGACAACTATCTGGCCGGCGATATCGCGGGGATACGCAACTATTGCGAGACCGATGTGCTTAACACCTATCTGGTATACCTGCGTTTCGAATTGATGCGCGGTAACCTCGGCCAGCAGGCCTATCAGCAGGAGTGTCAAAAGCTCCGCGATATGCTGGCCGCCGAGAATAAGCCGCACCTCCAGGAGTTTCTGGAGGCGTGGGCCCGGTGAAGTCGGCAATACCCATGATGATCTCCGAGCTCGGGGTGCATAGCGCACTGCTTGGGGGCGGCGATCCCTTGGGCGGCCCACGCTCCAAACGGTTATCAGTCGCACAACCGTTCGCGTAATTCCCAAGGCTCATCGTGTCACGTCATAAGCGCAAACAGCTGCCCAGCGAACCTGTTCGCACCCGCATCGATTCCCTGTCCCATGACGGCCGGGGCGTGGCCCATATCAACGGCAAGGCCACCTTCATCGAATCGGCGCTGCCCGGCGAAGAGGTGATGTTCGTCTATCGCACGCAGCACAAGCGTTATGATCAAGGCACGGCCGTTGAGATCATCCACCCCGCGCCGGAACGGGTGGTGCCACGCTGCGCCCATTTCGGGGTATGCGGCGGCTGTAGTTTTCAACATGTCGATCCTGCGGCCCAGATCCGCATGAAAGAGGAGACCATGCTGGAAAACCTGCGGCGACTGGGCGATGTCTCGCCCGCTGAAATAATACCGCCGCTGACCGGCCCGCACTGGGGATACCGGCGCCGGGCGCGGTTGGGCGCCAAGTTCGTTGACAAGAAGCAGGCGATGCTGGTGGGATTTCGCGAGCGCCGCAGTTCCTATCTGGCGGAGATCGAACGCTGTGAAATTCTCCATCCGGCAGTGGGCGAGCGCATCATGGCATTGCGGGAATTACTGGGCGGACTGCAGGCCTATAACCGAATTCCCCAGATTGAGGTGGCGGCCGGCGATGACACGGTTGGTTTGGTGTTCCGCAACCTCGAGCCCTTGTCGGACCAGGACTGTGCGGCATTGCGCGAATTTGGTGAGCGCCAGGGCTTTTATATCTACTTGCAACCCGCCGGTCCCGAGAGTGTTACCCCCCTATGGCCAGAGGATCCCCATCTCTGCTACAGCCTGCCGTCCTTCGACGTGACGCTGGAATTCAGGCCCACGGATTTCACTCAGGTCAACGGCGCGATGAATCGCAGCATGGTCGATCAGGCCATGGACTTGCTCGCCCCCGGTTCCGATGAACGGATCCTGGATCTGTTCTGTGGCTTGGGTAATTTCACCCTGGCCATCGCCCGCCGCGCCGGCAGCGTGGTGGGAGTGGAAGGCGATGCCAAGCTGGTGCAGCGCGCCCGTGACAACGCGGCCCGCAACGGTATCGATAACGCTGAATTTCACACCGCCGACCTGGCGGGCATGGATGCACCTTGGCCGTGGCTGGAGGGTGGTTTTGACAAGGTGCTGCTCGATCCACCGCGTACCGGCGCCATGGAGGCGATCATGCGCATCGGTCCATTGAAGGCCGCACGCATCGTTTACGTATCGTGTAACCCCGCCACCTTGGCCCGCGATGCCGGACTATTGGTGGACAAATTCGGCTATCGGCTGCAGCGCGCCGGCGTCATGGATATGTTTCCCCATACCGGCCATGTGGAATGCATGGCGTTATTTGAGAAGTAAGGGCGTTGGTATTAGTGCTCATTATCTTATCGTTTTAAGCATGGTAAGAAATGCTATGCACTAGCGCTAGGATAACCACTTTATCCTTGCCTTGCGGTA
This sequence comes from uncultured Chromatiaceae bacterium, assembly GCA_964458405.1. Classification (GTDB taxonomy): domain Bacteria; phylum Pseudomonadota; class Gammaproteobacteria; order DRLM01; family DRLM01; genus JARRQJ01. Next base: position 4,109 of record CAYWIQ010000067.1, on the reverse strand, counting down.
ACGCACATAGTCGCCGCTGGTAATACGCTGTTTACCCGCGACCGAACGGTTGTAGAGATATGCCCAACAATCGATATGATTACGTTGCGGGGCCATCCTTGCCGTCACCATGACGCGGGTGAATTCACCGCCGGCGGCATCATGGGCGACATAGTCCTCATAGCGATCCATTTGCCGCAAGAGGTGGGGATTGTTGAGGGTAATCACACGGCCATAGACACGATCGCTTGCCTCGGTGGAAGGAATCACGCCCGGATAACGGCCGAGATTATAGAGACGGGCTTGAATCGTCGCGGGGCGGGCGCGTTTCAACAAACGCCGCAGGCGGCGGTTGAGGCGGCGATCGGGGGTGCCGGTGAGCAGCGAGCCGTAGAGGAATAGATGGATGGATTGACGCTCAGCGCTCATCCATCACCAGCACCGTTTTTCCAGTCATGCCGCCGGCCTCGATCATACGATGGGCCTCTGCCGCCTGCGCCAAGGGAAAGGTCTTGGCCAGATGGATGCGCAGCTTGCCATTGTCGAACAGTTCCGCGCAACGACGCAGAATATCGGCCTGCTGCTGGCGGGCGGCGTTGAGGCGGTAGACCATGGGACTCAGCATCAATTCAAAGCTCACCCGCAGGTTGCGCAGCCGTGCCTCTTTCCAGTCCATGTCGCCGCCGGGTTGCAGCAGCGTGATCAGGTCGCCGTAGTGTCGTACGCAATGCACGCTGCGCTGGAAGGTGTCGCCGCCCACGGTATCGAAGGCCAGTTCCACGCCGCCGTTGCTCCAGTCATTGACCGCCTCGACGAAATCACCGTCACGATAGTCCACGACGTAGTCCACGCCCAGGTCGGCGACGAAGCGGGACTTAACACTGCCGGAGACGGTGGTACATACCTGGGCACCGTGGAGCCGCGCCAATTGCACGGCGACATGACCGACGCCGCCGGCCCCGGCGTGGATCAGGGCGCGCTGACCCGCCTGCAGGCGGCCGCGGTCGTGGAGTGCCTCCCAGGCGGTGATCGTCACTAGCGGCACCGCTGCGGCCTCGGCGAAACTCAGGGTAGCTGGTTTGGCGGCGGCATACCGTTCGTCTATGGTGGCGTATTCGGCATAGGTCCCCGGATGACCGCCGATACCGCCGTTGCAAAAATACACCGCGTCGCCGGTTTTGAAGTCGGTTACTTCGGGGCCGACCGCTTCGACGATGCCGGCGCCGTCACAACCCAGAATGGCGGGCATGCGCCCGGGAAAATAAGTGCCGCGCGCCCGCAGCTTGGTATCCAACGGGTTGACGCCGGCGGCTTTTAGCCGCACCAGCAGTTGCCGGCCTTGAATGGTCGGGATGGGTAGCTCTTGCACTTGCAGGACATCCGGATCGCCCGCTGCCGTCATGACTAGCGCTTTCATTGTGTCCTCCGCTCGTGGGATGATAACCACTTGGTAAATAATGACAGCATACACAATCCGCTGATACGGGTGGGAGAGGATGGCGACCGAGATCGAAAGAAAATTTCTGGTGCGTAACGACGCCTGGCGACGGGAAGCCGATGACGGGCAAACCATGCGCCAGGGGTATATGAACGGTGGTGGCCAGGCGTCGGTGCGGGTACGGATACAAGGGAAAGAGGCCTTTCTCAATATCAAGAGCGCCACCTTGGGGGTATCGCGGCGCGAATATGACTATCCCATCCCGTTACACGACGCCGAGGAGATGCTGGAACAGCTGTGCGAGGCGCCGTTGATCGAGAAGACCCGTTATCATGTGGACTATGCCGGCTGCACCTGGGAGGTGGATGTGTTCGCGGGTGACAACGCCGGGTTGGTGGTGGCGGAGATCGAATTGGACAGCGAGGATCAGGTCTTCGAGAAACCGGCATGGGTCGGGGAGGAGGTCTCCCACGATCCACGTTACTACAACGTTTGCCTGGCCAAGCACCCATTTAAAGAATGGCGGGATTGAGCGGCCGTATTGCCAAGGATCGCCTGATGCGAGCCGCTATCGCCGTAATGGGTCTGGTGCTGGCGGCATTGCTGACGGCTTGCAGTACGCCGTCATCCAAGGTGTTGCGATTCGGCTTGGCCAGTGCGCCGGTAACCTTGGATCCGCGCTTCGCCACCGATGCCGCTTCGGAACGCATCAATCGGCTGCTATATCGCCAGCTGGTGGATTTCGACGCCACCTTTCATCCGGTGCCGGCCTTGGCCAAATGGCGGCAACTGGCGCCGGATCACTATCGTTTTATCCTGGGTAAGGCGGGACGCCTTTTCCATGACGGCAGCCGCCTTACGGCGCGCGACGTCAAGGCCACCTATGATTTCATATTGAATCCCGCCAACGCCTCGCCCCATCGCGCCACCCTGAATATGGTGCGTGATATCCGGGTGGTGGACGACGACACCGTGGATTTTTTTCTGCGTAAAGCGGACCCGTTGTTTCCCGGTCGGTTGGTGATCGGTATCTTACCCGCGGCGCAGATCGCGGCGGGACGAGCCTTCAACAGTCATCCCCTGGGCAGCGGTCCGTTTGAAATGGTGGCATGGCCGTCGCCCGGGCAGTTGCGGCTGCGGCGCATCAAGGACGGCCAGTTATTCGAATTTCTCAAGGTGCGTGATCCCACGGTGCGCATCCTCAAGTTGCAACGCGGTGAGCTGGACATGGTGCAAAACGATCTGCCGCCGGAATTGATTCGCTACGCCGCGGCACGTGCCGATCTCAAGGTCATCAAGGGCAAGGGTTCCAACTTTACCTATTTGGGATTCAATATGCAGGATCCGGTGGTGGGCAAGTTGGCGGTGCGCCAAGCCGTTGCCTACGCCCTGGATCGCAACGCCATCATCCGTTACGTGTTGGGCGGCGCGGCCCGGCCGGCCAGCGCCCTGTTGCCGCCCGATCATTGGGCCGGTAATCCCCATCTTCCCCAGTATCCCCATGATCCCGACCGGGCGAGAAAGTTGCTCAAACAGGCGGGATTTGGCAAGGGGGGTGTGCATATCGTCTATAAGACCTCCAACGATCCGTTCCGTATCCGTCTCGCCACCATCATTCAGCAGCAGCTAGATCAGGTAGGCATCGATGTCGATCTGCGCAGTTACGATTGGGGGACGTTTTACGGCGACATCAAGGTGGGACGCTTTCAGATGTACAGCCTGTCGTGGGTCGGCATCAAGATGCCGGACATCTTTCATTACGTCTTTTACAGCAGCGCCGTGCCGCCGGCGGGGGCCAATCGCGGCCGGTTCGACAGCCCGGTGGCGGACCGGCTCATCGATGCGGCGCAAACAGCAACGGATCCGGCGCAGGAGGCGCAGGATTACCGGCAATTGCAGCGCTACCTCTGGGAACAACTGCCCTATGTGCCGCTATGGTATGAAGATAACGTCTTTATCGCGCGGCGCGCCGTTCAAGGTTACACCTTGGCCCGCGACGGCAATTATGATGGTCTGGAAAACGTGACGTTGCGTGGAAGATAACGGTGAGATTTCTATGGAAGTTATGATTAATGAGGTTAACGACATTCCGGCGAAAGTCGGAATCCGGAAATTCGCTGGATAGAAGGCACTGGATTCCGGGTCTACGCTAAGCTCCGCCCGGAATGACGGATTATTCGTATCTTCCCCAAGTGTCATTTCGAGCGCAGCGAGAAATGACGATACGTGAATAACTATGGACATACGCATCGAGATCAATATCAACCAACAACGTCTGCGTCTGTTCGAGGATGGACAGATGGTAGTAGACGTGCCGGTATCCACCGCCGCCAACGGCGCGGGTGAACGCAACGGCAGCGAATGCACGCCGCGCGGCGCCCATATCGTGCGCGCCAAGATCGGCGCGGGTGCCGCGCCCGGCACGGTGTTCGTGGGTCGGCGCGCCACCGGCGAGATCTATTCGCCCGAACTGGGCACGCGCTATCCCGGCCGGGATTGGATCTTGACGCGTATTCTCTGGTTGAGCGGCACGGAACCGGGACGTAATCGTCTCGGCCAGGTGGACACCATGCGCCGTTATGTTTATATCCACGGTACGCCGGATCAGGTGGACTTGGGCGTGCCCGGTTCACGCGGCTGTATCCGCATGCGCAATAGCGATATCATCGATCTGTTTGAGCGCGTGCCGGCG